>JAAVZE010000081.1 GCA_022791495.1 Eubacterium sp. | reverse complement strand
CCCTCCCCGCCGCGCGTGCGATCTATTTAATTTGATAACATCTTTAGGCTAGTAAAATAATTAATCGTCGCTCCCCGCATGGGGGGCGTGGATTGAAATTGTTTTCTGCCTTACTGATAGACGAATCATCAAAGTCGCTCCCCGCATGGGGGGCGTGGATTGAAATCTATGTAATCAATCATTTGCATAGGTGTAAGTGCAGTCGCTCCCCGCATGGGGGGCGTGGATTGAAATTTGCCGATCTTGGAACCGACCAACTCAGAAGAGACGTCGCTCCCCGCATGGGGGGCGTGGATTTAAATTCTGACTTGGAAAGTGCAGTTCGTGGCGTACAGCAGTCGCTCCCCGCATGGGGGGCGTGGATTGAAATACAGGCAGATCAGAACGCATTTATTGCGGCAAAGTCGCTCCCCGCATGGGGGGCGTGGATTGAAATACTTGCAACGCTCTTTTCATTCAGAAAGGAGCAGGTCGCTCCCCGCATGGGGGGCGTGGATTGAAATTTGCTTTTACAGAAGAAAACCAAATGGTAACAGTGTCGCTCCCCGCATGGGGGGCGTGGATTGAAATCGTTAAGACTACACTTTTATACTTTGACATCCTCTTGTCGCTCCCCGCATGGGGGGCGTGGATTGAAATTGCATAACTATTTATATCCATTGTATTCTAAAAAAGTCGCTCCCCGCATGGGGGGCGTGGATTGAAATTACGGAAGAAGAGCTAAAAGAAGATATGAAAGTAGTCGCTCCCCGCATGGGGGGCGTGGATTGAAATTATAATCAAGCCCTATAATTGCGGTTGGCGTAATGGTCGCTCCCCGCATGGGGGGCGTGGATTGAAATAAAAAATATACTTATACAAAGACACAAAAACACGGTCGCTCCCCGCATGGGGGCGTGGATTGAAATCAATAATTAAACAGCAGAGAATGGTTTGAACTTAGTCTCTTCTCGTATTGTGACGACGACTGAAATTTTATTTCCCCAATACCTGGATATAATAAAAGGAAGATTATCGGAGATATAAGCCCTGTTCTACAGCAATAATTAACATAAAATAAGATAAAAATTTTGTTCACTTTACAATGATTATATAGATATGGTTTGGGAAATAGGGGAAGCTGTTGTTACATAAATATAATTTGAAAGTTTCTATATTCAAAACATGAGCAAATGGGGAATTAGACTGAACCCTAAAAATGGAAGTGCAAAATAATAGGTTCAAATACTTGTAGTTATGTGATAAAATAAGTTCTAACGAACTTAATAGCAAGTTGCTTACGCAACTTAGTATGTGCAGAAAGCGTGCACAGAAATTATGATAAAATAAGTTTTAACGAACTTAATAGCAAGTTGCTTACGCAACTTAGTATGTGCAGAAAGCGTGCACAGAAATTATGATAAAATAATACTGATTTGTAGCAGCTACAGCGAATAATGATTGGTATTTTATTTAGGTGTAATATGTTTTCTACAGAAATAAAGAATGTGTCCTTAAGTATAAAACAATCAAATTTGTAAATGAACCATTTCTAATTTAAAATTTCCATATTACTCTTACTTTTTCGTATTATTATGCTTTAATGGGAAAGAGTTATAAATTAGCTACTCGGCGAAAAATTATTTGTGGTTACGTAAAGGCTTTATATGGATAGAAAAAACTTATTTGAATAAAAATACATAAAATAAATAACCTATGTTTTATCACAGGGAAAAACAAAATAAAGAACGAGAGTAGAAGGAAATACGGATGATTATAAGTGCAAGCAGAAGAACAGACATACCGTCATATTATTCGGAGTGGTTTTGTAACAGATTAGAAGAAGGATATGTTTTGGTCCGAAATCCAATGAATTTTCATCAAATAAGCAAGGTTAGTTTGTCGCCGGAAGTTGTTGATGGGATTGTATTTTGGACAAAAAATCCTGTCCCCATGTTAAAGAAACTGAAACAGCTAGAAAAATATAACTATTATTTTCAATTTACATTAACCCCATACGGACCAGAAATAGAAAAAAACTTACCCTCTAAAAATCGAGTGCTCATACCAGCGTTTCAACAGCTGTCGGATGAAATTGGAAAAGAGAGGGTGGTCTGGAGATATGATCCCATATTTATTAGTGACAGGTATACAATAGAATATCATTGCAGATACTTTGAAGTTCTGGCTTCCAAACTTGCACCATATACAGAGAAATGTACCGTAAGTTTTATTGATTTATATAATAAAACGGAACAAAATATGAAGCTATTGAAAATACAGTGGGTTACATCAGAGCATCAGGTAGAACTGTTGCAAAGATTTGTTGAAACGGCAAAAAAATATAATATTTATATAGATACCTGTGCGGAGGTTTGTGATTTTACCGATATCGGAGTTTTTCCCGCGCATTGTATAGATAAAGAGCGTTTTGAAAAAATAGGGAAATACAGATTACATGTTGGAAAGGACAAAAATCAAAGAAGCGAGTGTGGCTGTATAGAAAGCATCGATATTGGAGCTTATGATACGTGCCAAAATGGCTGCCTGTATTGCTATGCGAATAGAAGTGAGTCAAGAGTGAATACTAATTATGAGAAGCATGATTGTCATTCACCATTATTATTTGGAGTACCAGATGAAAAGGATACCGTGAAAGAACGGAGTGTAAGATCATTTGCTGATAGGCAGATGACCTTGTTTGACTAATAATCAAACTGGTTCAGATTGGCATTTTTGGGTCAGGGAAAAGGAGTGTTTTCAATGGAAAAGGTTTTACATGAATTTACTTCAGTTATTTTACAAAAAGGAGATATGGATGCGGCTTATGTAGAGGTACCGATTGACATAAAGAAGGTATATGGAAAGGGACGGTTATTGGTTCATGCTACTTTTGATGGGGAGCCTTATGACGGACAAGTAGTAAAAATGGGAACACCAGGTTACATTATCGGTGTTAGGAAAGATATACGTAAAAAGATTGGTAAGACTTTTGGGGATGAAATAATGGTGACATTAAAGGAGCGATAAGAATTTTCCGAAAAAATTGCTTGAGAAGCCATGATTTATGTAATAAAATGTTGGTAAAATGGGTGGAAGTTAAACAAATACAAAAGTATATCAAAATTAGATGTGTCATAATTGAAATTGAGAAACTACGAGACAATATTTTGTATTTAGTACTGACAAAACTTTTATATACTAATCAATACGAGGTGCCCCATGCAATTACCAAGTTCCGACAATCCAGAAATAGAAACCCAATACTTGAGCCGCCTGTTTGACAATACCAGCGAATGTTATTAATTCTTTTGGTTTCAGGCGATTCTTACAAAGGTTTTAGAGGGAAAAGATGTTATTACATATGAAGAATTAATTGACGAAATGATCGCCGACGCCTGGTATATGGTGACGGAATATCACTTGAATATGGGACCAAAGGATACATTAGAGAGACTGATCCACCATATCAGCGGTATTAGCAGCATAAAATCCTCAGAAAAGAAGGAGAAGGTGCTTGACTATCTGAAACAATGTGAAGACAAAGAGGTTGCCCAGAAAAAACGTACCCTGACATATCATGTCCCCTATCGTCTGCAGGCGCCATTCATGGAGACGATGAAGGGCGGCGCGTGGAATATGTCAGAGGGGAATCTGATCACCAGAATCAACCAGGAAAAACGTCTTATGTATTATTTCTCAGAATTGAATGGTATGCAGACAGCCATCCGTATTCAGCCGGAATGGTTTTATTATATCCACAAAAATCAGGAAATCTTAAAGGGATGGCTCAAGTACAACATGATCATATATCTGCAGAAACGGAATCCCAGCGTGCCAGGGATCTCAGATAAGCTTAAGGCTCCGGAGGCGCGCAGGCTGGATAAAGTACAGAGATATTGGAAGCTGTTATTAGAGCTCGGGCCGGTTCGGGAGATCTATGGGGATGCGGTGATAACAGAGAAAGATATTTCCATCGACCATTTTGTACCCTGGTCCTATGTGGCGCATGACGAATTTTGGAATCTTCATCCGACGAAAAGAGAGATCAATAGCAGCAAAAGTAATAATCTTCCGGATTGGGATATGTATTTTTCTAAGTTGTGTCGTCTGGAATATTATTCCTATGAAATGATGAATAACTGTGAATCTGTTATGGAGGCTTTTGAAATATGTGCCAGCGAGCATTTAAACAGCAATGAGATAAGGGGGCGTATTTACAAAAAGGGCCTGTCCCTTCCGGAATTTTCAACTGCACTGGAAGAAGTGGTTCAGCCTGTTTACCAGTCGGCTAAAAACTGCGGGTTCCAAAATTGGATTTACACAGGGGAAAATGGAATCTGAACCTTGTTTCCTCCCGCTGTTATAAAAAGAAAGGAATGATCTTATGTCATCTCTATCCCTTCCCAGCTTCCCTTCCCTGAACACTGCCATAACCTCACTTTTTGGAAATAATATCCAGATTTTACATGCCAGCCCCGTTGCTGGTGGAGATATAAACAAAGCCATCCAGCTGAAATTGACCAATGGCATGTGCATTTTTATGAAGGCCAACAGGAAGGACAATCTATCATTTTTTACTGCCGAAGCAGCTGGCTTAGAGGCGATTGCTCACACCAGAGAGATCGGGACGCCGGAGCTGCTCTGCTACGGGACAGACGAGGAACAGGGTGGATTTTCCTTTCTGCTTATGGAATGGATCCAGGGAGAGAGGCGGGTGCCAAATTACTGGGAGACTTTCGCACATCAGTTGGCTGCCATGCACCGGGCTCCGGCGCAGGATTTTGTCACTGGAGGAAGATATGGTTTTCATCAGAATAATTACATTGGTGCCAGACCCCAGACGAATACGGCGTATGACAGCTGGGTGACATTTTTTCGTGATTGTCGTCTGGAACCGCAGATCCGGTCTGCGGAGCATTATTTTGTGCCAGGGGAATTCAAAAGGATTGACTGGCTATTGGATCATCTTGGTGATTTTCTGGCGGAACCGGAAAAACCGTCTTTGCTGCATGGTGATCTATGGTCGGGAAATGCCATTGTGGGAAATGATGGAAAGGCCTGGCTGATCGATCCAGCAGTTTATGTGGGACATGCTGAAGCAGATATTGCGATGACAGAGCTTTTTGGCGGATTTCCCCAGGAATTTTATTCGGCGTACCGGGAAGCTGGCCTTCAGCAGCCGGACTATGAGGAGCGGCGTGATTTGTACAATCTGTATCAGCTGCTAAACCATCTGAATCTGTTTGGAAGGAGTTATCTCTCATCCGTACGACGGATTTTGGATAAATATATCAGGGTAGCTCGACGGCGCCAATTTGAACCCTGCCTCCGTCGGGATAATTCATCATTTGCGCCATAGAGCCAGAGAGAAAGTGAGATGCTATATGCAAAAGGAACATAAGGCATGGAAAAGCAGGATTTTGTAGAAAAGGGCGGGGTGTATGGCGCATGAACTTACAGTGCGCTTTGATGAAGACAGGGGTATTACCGGGTGGAAAAAAGATAAGTGGAGTAATAATAATTTAATATTGCCAGTCAACATGCCATTTGATATAATAATACTATGTATTTAACTTTTGACGGAGAAAAGGATTTCATGATAGGAGGTTCAGAAATTCATGATGAAGGAATTACAAAATAAAATGAAAGATTCCAGAGGACGCTCCGTTTTTTGGGTTGAGTTGGGGCTGATAATTTTAATAGTTGTTTTGGTGTTCTCCAGTCTCTGGTTCCTCACAACTGCTCAGAAGACCACAGAAAACTCGGTTTACGACGTAAGTGAAATATATTTACAGGAATTAACCAAACAGAAGATAAATCAGTTTCAGATCAATCTGGAAAATCAGGCGAGGCAGCTTCGCATTGCAATTGCTACCCTCAATGCAGAGGATACTGGCAGTAAGGAAAAATTACAAAATTGCATTAAGGAGACAAACCAGGTAAGTGATTTTGACTTTTTTGCTTTAATTGATGAAGAGGATACTATATATACAGAGAGTGATGTTATTAACGATCCTTCCCAATATCCATTTGTTACTATAGATCAAAAGGAAGCAGAAGTTTCTTTGGAAAAAGTGGATGGGAATAATATGATTATGGTCACGGTGCCGCTGGAGGATACTTCTTTTGAAGGCAGGAAAATAACCAGGGCGGCCGCAGGAATTAATACGGAAGCTTTTTCAGAGAAAGTCTTCTCACAGTACGATTTTGGCCGGATTTTCTGTGAAGTGATCATGGCAGATGGATCTTTCGTCATAAAGACGAATCATAATCATTTAAAGGAAAAGACCAATTTGTTTACTGGATTGGGGAGGGAGGCAGTTTTTGGTGAGAACTTTTCGTTAGATCATTTAGAAGGCGATATAAACTCAGGTAAATCTGGTGTTGCCTCCTATTATCTGCAGGATATCCTTCACTATACATATTATGCACCGATTGAAGGAACAGACTGGTATATGAAGACGACAATACACTACGACCTGGTCAGCAGCAAGATCGATGTGGTCCGGCAGACTATGATTCGTAACAGCCTAATCCAGCTTGCATTGGTGATACTAATTCTTCTTGCCGTATTTGGCATTTATTTGTCGGTGCGCAGGAAAAATGAGAAGCTTAATTATCAGAGATTTCAGGCGGAGGAAAGCAACAGGGCAAAGAGTACGTTCTTGTCCAATATGTCCCATGACATCCGCACTCCGATGAATGCCATCATAGGTTTCACCAATCTTGCGATTCAGAGCAGAGAGAGCATGGAGCGGGTGCAGGGCTATCTGGTTAAAATCCTGGCTTCCAGCAATCATCTACTGACGTTGATTAATGATGTTCTGGAGATGAGCAGAATTGAGAGCGGAAAGATATATCTGGATGAGACAGAGTGCAATCTTTCTGAAATTCTCCACGATTTGAATACGATCATTATTGGGCAGATCGAGGGAAAACAGCAGGAACTTTTGATGGATGCGGTGGATGTTATAAATGAAGATGTGTATTGCGACAAGCTGCGGCTGAATCAGATTCTGTTGAATCTTCTCAGCAATGCTATTAAATTCACCCCTTCTGGCGGAAAAATATCGGTTCAGTTTAAACAAAAAGAAGAGGCTCCAGAGGGATATGGCGCCTATGAGCTTCGTGTAAAAGACAGCGGAATTGGAATGACGCAGGAATTTGCAGATAAAGTATTCACTCCTTTTGAGCGGGAAAGGACGTCTACAGTCAGCGGGATTCAGGGAACTGGGCTTGGAATGGCGATCACGAAGAGCATTGTCGATCTGATGGATGGAAGAATTGAAGTAAAGACTGCGCCAGAGCAGGGGACAGAATTTATCATTCACGTGAACTTCAGACTTCAGGAAACGCAGAGGGAGTATACACCGATCGCAGAACTGACCGGTGTAAAGGCGTTAGTGGTGGACGATGATTTTGACGCCTGCGATGCCGCCACCAGAATGTTGTTAAAATTGGGAATGCAGTCGGAGTGGACCTTATCGGGTAAGGAAGCTGTGCTTCGTACCAAACAGTCCGTCAGCTTAAATGATGCCTTTGGTGTCTATATCATTGACTGGCGTCTGCCTGATCTGGGCGGCGTGGAGGTTGCGAGACAGATCCGGGCTATCGTGGGTGACTCAGCGCCAATTCTTATTATGACAGCATATGACTGGGCCAATATAGAAGATGAGGCGAGAGCTGCAGGGGTCAATGCCTTCTGCAGTAAGCCAATGTTTATGTCAGATCTACAGGCGACGTTGTCAAAGGCGATCGGCCAGCAGGTGATGATACCGGAAACTTCAGAGGCACCGGGGGAGACTGCTGATTTTACAGGCAAGAGAGTTCTTCTTGTGGAAGACAATGAATTAAACCGTGAGATCGCTCATGAGATTTTGTCTCAGGCTGGATTTGAAGTAGAAGCGGCAGAAGATGGATCCATCGCAGTGGAAATGGTTAAAGAGTCTACGCCGGGATACTATGATCTGATTCTTATGGATGTTCAGATGCCGATTATGAATGGTTACGAGGCAACCAGAGCGATTCGCTCCCTGGAAAATAAAGACCTGGCTTCGACGGTAATTATTGCCATGACAGCGAATGCCTTTGAAGAAGATAAAAAGGCAGCGCTGGATGCCGGAATGAATGACCATATAGCGAAGCCGATTGATATGGAAGTGTTATTTGAGGTGCTGGGCAAAGTATGTAACGATTAGTGTACATGAAGCAGAGATGTCTCAAAAATAATCAGGGGCAGCCCTGCGGGTATGGATTACCCGGGGGCTGCCCCTTTTGTCAGGCATGCTCCTGCATCAGTGCCCTGAGCAGCATAATATGATATTCTTCATCCTTTATGATCCGGGCAAGAACAGCATTGACAGAGCGGTCCTGAATCATATTGATATGTATTTTGTATTGATTGATGGCAGACTTTTCGGCTTCGATGTCCGCCAGCAGCATCTTTCCGGTGATTTCTGGGAGGACGAGGTATTCCGGCGTCCACATGGATTGTCTTCCGTTCTGGTGTCTTGCTGTAAAATCTACCGTTCCACCCAGGAGATGGATCAGTTCACCGAGTTTCTGC
Organism: Eubacterium sp.; assembly: GCA_022791495.1. Taxonomy (GTDB): domain Bacteria; phylum Bacillota; class Clostridia; order Lachnospirales; family Lachnospiraceae; genus Eubacterium_F. The sequence continues at coordinate 9,396 of JAAVZE010000081.1, read as the reverse complement.
AGGTGCATCATTTCTGCCATAGCGATTCCCAGGAAGGATTTTGCCAGAGCGCATTTTTCACCGGAAAGCCGGTTTTCATTGTTGATGTACTGGGTAATCGCAGACATTTCTGACACAGATCCACAGTAGTCGATACTTAAAAGGTTGGCATAGACCGGGTTCTTTTTTTCAGCCTGTATGGGAGGATAAGGTAAATCAACCATGATCGGTCTAATACCGGCGAAGCTGCAGTTATTGACGAGTTGGGTTGCGTTTTCTTCCATTTTCAAAACTCTCCATTTTTTTTATATAACAATATATTTGAAATTTAAGATAATATGCGTCCCCCCGGGCTTAGCTTTGCTTTCATAGCAAAATAAAAAAATAAATTTTACTTGACTTAGAGCCCACTCCAGGTTGTATGATACTAAACAGAAGGGACAGACCGGAAAGGAGGCTGTGATGACAATAAAAGAAGTGAGTGAGAAATTTCAGATCACCCAGGATACTCTGCGATATTATGAACGGGTGGGGATGATCCCGCCGGTGACAAGAACTTCCGGCGGCATACGGGATTATCAGGAAACCGATCTGGCATGGGTAGAGCTGGCAGTGTGTATGAGGAGTGCGGGCCTGCCAGTGGAGGCGATGATCGAATATGTAAAGCTGTATCAGGAAGGTGACTCCACGATCCCGGCGCGCCACCAGCTGCTGGCGGCCCAGAGGGAGGTGCTGCTGGAGCAGAGAGCGCAGATCGACGATACATTAAACCGTCTTGATTATAAGATCGGGAGATATGAAGAGGCATTAAAAACGGGAAAACTGACATGGGAATAGAAAAGGAGGAAAATTATGTATTTAGAAACCATAAATGGACCGGAGGATGTAAAGAAACTGGATATCAGGCAGATGGAGCAGCTTGCCGGTGAGATGCGGGAGGGGCTTCTAAAACGCCTGAGCATTCATGGAGGGCATTTTGGCCCCAATTTTGGAATGGTGGAGGCGACCATCGCCCTGCACTATGTGTTTGATTCTCCCAGGGATAAATTTGTCTTTGACGTATCCCACCAGAGTTACTGCCATAAGATGCTTACCGGGAGAAAGAAAGCATATCTGGAAAAAGAACATTATAACGATGTATCCGGATATTCCGATCCGTCAGAGAGCCGGCATGATTTTTTCAATATAGGTCATACATCTACCTCAGTAAGTCTCGCCGGCGGTCTTGCCAAGGCAAGGGACCTGAAGGGGGGGAAGGAAAATATCATTGCCATCATCGGAGATGGATCTCTCAGCGGAGGGGAAGCGCTGGAAGGCCTCGATTTTGCATCAGAACTGGAAAGTAATTTTATTATTCTGGTGAATGATAATGACATGTCCATTGCGGAGAACCATGGGGGGCTGTACAAAAATCTCAGGGCTCTGCGAGAAAGCGGTGGAACCTGTGACTGCAATCTGTTTCGTGCTATGGGCCTGGACTATGTCTATCTTGGAGAGGGCAATGATATTGGAAAACTGATCGAATTGTTCCAGAGGGTAAAAGATATCAATCACCCCATCGTCGTCCATATCAACACGATAAAAGGAAAGGGATATGCTCCTGCTGAGAAGAATAAGGAGGAATGGCATTGGTGCATGCCCTTTGATATAAATACGGGAGCAGCCACAGAGGCTTTTGAGGGGGAAGATTATGCGGATCTGACCTGCGAGTTCCTGATGGAAAAGATGAAAAGGGATCCCATGGTCACTACGGTTGTGGCAGCGGTTCCTACGAATATCGGTTTTACGGAAGAAAAGAGAAGGGAAGCCGGCCGGCAGTTTGTGGATGTGGGGATTGCCGAGGAGCATGGCATCGCGTTTTGCTCCGGCATTGCAAAAAATGGCGGTAAGCCGGTATTTGCCACCCACTCCAGTTTTATGCAGAGGACCTATGACCAGCTGTCCCAGGATCTGTGCGTCAACCGCAATCCGGCGACGATATTGGTCAATACCGCTTCGGTTTATGGTATGAACGACATTACCCATCTGGGAATATACGATATCGCCATGATGTCAAATATTCCGAATCTGGTCTATCTCGCTCCGACCAACAGTGAGGAATACTTTGCCATGCTGGACTGGAGTATCGAGCAGAACGAGCATCCGGTAGCGATCCGTATTCCATGTAATGGTGTCATTCACGCGAAGGAAATCGTGGATACTGACTATAGTGTGCTGAACCGCTATCAGGTGGTGCAGAAGGGAAGCGGTACCGCAGTTGTGGCACTTGGAGATTTCTTTCAATTAGGAGAAGAGGTAGCAGCAGCGATTGGAGAAAAGACGGGGATCACTCCCACTTTGATCAATCCCCGTTATATCACAGGTCTGGATGAAGAACTGTTAAAGCGATTGACGGAGGACCATGCCTTTGTAATTACTTTGGAGGATGGTATACTTAATGGTGGTTTTGGGGAAAAGATTGCCAGGTTTTACGGCCCATCCAATATGAAAGTGTTTAATTATGGGTTGAAAAAGGAATTTCTCGACCGCTATGCGGTAGAGGATGTAATGAGGGATAACCACCTCACCCCGGAACTGATTCTGCAGGATCTTGGATTTTAGTATAACGAAAAGCAATTACTTTACTTTTACCTGAATCTTCGTCTGCTGCGGAGACAGGTAGAAGATCAGCTGCTGGCAACGCCAGCAGCCTTTCTTATTTCCTGCATATGCTTGATTTCATCCTCCTGGGTAGTAATTATATTCTCAGCGAGGCGGCGGACTTCGTCGTTGTCAGTGCTGTCTAAGATGGCGCGGGACATATCTATCGCCATCTGGTGATGGGGGATCATTCCATCGATAAAAGCCTGTTCCACGTTTTGGGCTGTGGAGGCAGTATGCTGCATGGTTTTATGCTGGGACAACAATTTTCCATATTTTGTCAGGAAGTCCTGTTCCTTTTTAGTATCCTTTTTTCCGGAGTTGTCAATCTCATCTTTCAGGCGTTCCATCAGCTGGATCTCCTCTTTCTGTGTTTTATAGATCGACTCAGCCAGCAGTTTTAACTCTTCATTGGTGCTGAGGCGGAGATATTCCTTTGCCATATCCAGTGCAGCTTCATGGTGGGGGATCATACCCTCAAGATAATCCTCGGAAGCATTTCCCTCCGGATCATTATAATCTTCTTCCATATCTTCCATCATATCTTCCATGATATCATCCTGTTCCCGCAGAAACTGGTTCAGGTGTTTATCCTTATCCATAGGAGAAGAGGTTGCCTGAATGGAGTCTCCGGTAGTGGCATTTGCATCGGCCCTTTCAGGGGCGGAATCATGATCGGTACCTACGCCGCTGGCAAATCCCCACACGAACAGGATTATCAGGACAATGACGATGATCAGTCCGATCAGTCCGTATTTTTTTCGATTATTCATCTTACACTCTCCTTTTGTGTTATTTTTCATTATTATTTGTGGTTATGAAGGAGGTTATACATAAAATCTTTTCCATCGTAAAGAATAAAAGAAACAAGGTTTGCAAAAAAATCCAGTATAGTTGAAAAATGGAGATGATGATATGCTGATAATCAATGGCAGAATACTTACCATGACAGGAACTGAATATGAACATGGATATCTGTATAGTCAGGGAAAAACAATAAAAAAATTGGGGGACATGAAGGAGTTTCCAGAGTCCATAAGAGAACAGTGCCAAAGAGAAGGGGATCAGGTACTGGATGTTCAGGGGGCCTGGGTGATGCCGGGGCTGATCGATGCTCACTGCCATGTGGGAATTGCTGAGGAAAAATGGGGAGCCATCGGGGACGACTGCAATGAGATGACGACGCCGGTAACGCCGCAGCTCCGTGCTCTGGACGGAATCAATCCCATGGATCCAGCATTTCACGATGCCATTCAGGCAGGCATCACATCATTGATGACGGGTCCTGGAAGCTCGAATGTGGTGGGAGGACAGTCTGTATTTATGAAAGTGCAGGGGCGGTGTCTGGATGAAATGGTGGTAAAAGCGCCTGCTGCCATGAAAATAGCCTTTGGTGAAAATCCGAAAGTAAATTATGGAGATAAAGATAAGATGCCAGGAAGCCGGATGGCCATCGCAGGAATGCTTCGGGAAGAACTTTATCGGGCGTGTCAGTATGAAGAGCAGAAAAAGAGAGGAAGCATCAATCCGGGAGAGGAAGACTTCCGGATGGAGTGCTGGCTGCCTGTACTTCGTGGGGAAATACCATTAAAAGCCCATGTCCACCGGGCAGATGATATTCTGACAGCGATCCGTATTGCTAAAGAATTTGCGCTGGATATGACACTGGACCACTGTACTGAAGGCCATCTTATCGCGGATGAAATCGCAGAATCCGGATTTCCGGTGATCGTTGGACCAGACCTTTCTTCCCGTTCAAAAATCGAGGTGAAAAACATGAGCTTTAAAACCGCAGGGGTATTGGAACGGGTGGGAGTGAAGACGGCGATCATGACCGACCATCCGGTGTCTCTGATCCAGTATCTTCCGCTCTGCGCCGGTCTCAGTGTCAAACAGGGTCTCTCCATGGAGGGCGGTCTGCGGGCAGTCACCCTCCATGCGGCGGAGATCTGCGGAACCGCAGACCGTGTTGGTTCACTGGAACCGGAAAAGGATGCAGATATTGCAGTATTTTCCGGTAACCCGATGGAACTTTTCACCAAAACCCTTTATACCATTATTGACGGTAAGATTACATTTCAAAATGCTTCGTGTTCTCAGCCAGCTGGGCGGCAAGTCTTGTAAGCTCACCAATGGCCTCATGGCATTCGGAGACGATATCATTGAGTTCCATCATGGAAGCAGAAGTTTCTTCCGTACTTGCAGCATTTTCTTCCGCGATGGAAGCAAGATTATCCACGATGCCGGTAACGGTCTCTTTGTGCATGTTCAGAGCCGTGGTTTGTTCACTGATCTGCGTAATAGCCTCAGTTACCTCATAAATTTCTGTATTCAGTGATTTAAACATTTGCTCTGTCTCACAGAGCTTGTCATTCTGAACTTTAATATTATCTGTCACTTCATTCATGGTTTTGACGCTGGTATCAGAATTTTCAAGAAGGTCATTGACAATCTCTACAATACGCTCTGCAGACTGACGAGACTGCTCTGAAAGATTTCGGATCTGATCTGCTACTACGGCAAAGCCTCTGCCGTTTTCTCCTGCCCTTGCCGCCTCAATGCTGGCGTTCAGGGAAAGAAGATTGGTCTGGGCGGCGATATCTGTGATCAATTCCGTCGCTTCCCGGATCTGCTGGGCAGATTGATTGGTGAGGTTGGTCTGCTTCTGTACCTCATTGACAGAATCTTTTGTCTTTTCACTGATCTCTGTCAGCTCTTCGAGGTTTCTGCCGGCTGTCTTATTGTATTCCTTCATTTTCTGTGAACTGCTGTTCAGTGTTTCAACATTCATGGATGTTTCTTCCAGCGCCTGTCCCATTTCGTTTACCCTCTGATTGGCTGACATTGTTTCATGAGCCTGGCTGGTGGCGCCGCCGGCGATTTCATCCACGGCTATATTTACATTGCTGATGGAGGTTGAGATCAGTTTAAAGGAAGAGGTGAATTTGTCCGAAAAATCCTCCAGGGCCTTTGAAGAATCGGTGATGCTGGTAATGATTTCATGTAGAGAATCGATCAGGCTCTGAATGGCTCTTGCGATATCTCCTACTTCATCTCCCCGGTCCAGAAGATGCGGCTTCATTTCAAAGTTCAACACACCTCTGGCGACATTTCCAAGATTATTGACAGCACCGTCCAGACTCTTTACGATGCGGATTACCATAAAGAGAACGATGGCAAAGGTGACGGCAAACATGCCGAACATCGCCAGGGACATCGAAAGGATTGTGCTTTTCATTCCCTTGATAACCTGATCCCGGCTCCTGCCGCAGAAGATACTTCCGATGACCTCTTTTGTTCCCGGCTGGTACAGAGGTACATAATAACCAGAATAGGGTTTGCCAAAAAGCTTAATATCATTGGAAAAATATTCCTCCCCTTTTTGCAGTTTTTCATAAATTTCAGCGGAGATCCTGGTATTGATTTCCCTCTTCCCAGACTCGTCTGTCAGGGTGGTGAGGATACGGGTGTCCCCGTAGAAAAGGGATAATTCCACATCCTGTTCATCTTTAATGTGGTCAATTAGATTATAATCTCCGCTCAATGTCTTTGTTCCTTTGGTAAGGGTATCGCCATTCATGGCAAATTCGCTGTCTTCATTCAGTTCCATGTAGGTCTGGCGGACGCTTTTTGCGATTCCGCTCACCTCCCGCTCTACCAGGTTGTCCGACAGGTCATTTTGCTTTACGGCACCGAGTACAATACCGATGACCGTAATGAGAAGAATCGGTACTGCTACAGTCAGGCTGAGCTTAAATGCCAGCCTAAATCCCTTCTTTTCTTTCATAAAATGTTCCCCCTTTTAATTAAAAGTAATGTGTATTAAAAAGTAATAATATTATACCTTTTAGTTCCAAATTTTGCAAGCAAAAAGGGTGACTTGTTTAAGATTGACATACAACCGGAAGTTTGTTATAGTAAGGGAAATAAAAGGGAGTAGCTGGCACGGAAGTGTTTGCGGCGCCGTCAGTACGAGAGCCATAATAAGCCCGTTATCATTGGGATTTTATGAGTGATCCGGTCCGTAACGAAGCAGCGAGACTTTTGTTGTAATTGTGTAATGCAGATTGCAGCAAAGGTCTCGCTTTTTTGCTGCAGGATTATGAGACCGGAACGTATATCCGGAGAAACGGAGGAAATATGATAACACAGATTATTTTACTGGCGGTTGGTTTTGTTCTATTGGTGAAAGGAGCTGATATCTTTGTAGGGGGTGCGGCAGGAATTGCAGACCGTTTTAGAATACCACAGCTGGTGATCGGGCTTACGATTGTAGCGATGGGAACCAGTGCACCGGAGGCGGCCGTCAGCATGACAGCGGCATTGAAGGGGAGTGCGGGAATAACGGTTGGAAATGTGATAGGGAGCAACATATTTAACACTTTGGCTATATTGGACCTCACAGCGTGTATTGTTCCTCTGGCGGTAGCGGAGAATACTCTGCGGTTAGATATACCATGTATGCTGGGGGCTGCTATACTTTTGCCGGGGCTGGGACTGACTGGTGGAAGAATCACACCCTGGGAGGGCATGGTACTTTTGGCTGGCTTTGTCGTCTATCTGGCATGCCTGCTGCGAATGGCGAAACAGGAGAGGGGAAAAGATGAATGTGAGGTTTTGAAAAGGGAAGAAGAGGAAGGTGGAGTGATTAAGCTGGCGGCACTGGCGGTATTTGGACTTTTTCTAATTATACTGGGAAGTGATATCTCTGTGGATGCAGCGGTGGAAATAGCGGAACAGATGGGAGTTAGTGAGAGGGTGATCGGCCTTACGGCTGTTGCTGTGGGGACGTCGCTGCCAGAGCTGGTTACCTCGGTGTCAGCGGCGGTGAAAGGAAAGGCAGATATTGCGATTGGAAATATTGTGGGAAGCAATATATTTAATATTTTGTTTATTGTCGGGATCACCGCGTGTATTATACCGGTTCCTTTTTTGAAAGATTTTATTCCGGATATTCTCATTCTGATAATGGCGGGAATTCTTCTCCTCATTTGTGCGAGAAAGAAAAAACTGACCAGGGTGGGAGGTGTACTTCTCTTGACAGGATACATAATTTACTTTATATATTTGGTATAATAATAATGAGAAAAAATGGCTAAAAGGAGGCATATGCGATGCGAAAAACCAAGATTATCTGTACCATGGGACCAGCGACAGACCGGGAGGGGGTGCTTGAGGCACTCATTCATGAGGGGATGAATGTGGCAAGGTTTAACTTTTCCCATGGAAGCCACGAGGAGCAGAGACGGCGGATGGAGATGGTTCGGGAGATCAGGCGGCGGTGTGATAAGCCGGTGGCGATGCTTTTGGACACCAAGGGGCCAGAGATCCGTACCGGAATATTTGAGAGTGGAAAAGCAGTGCTGGAGCAGGGACAGCAGTTTACCCTTACCTGTCGTGAGATCGTGGGGAATTCCACTATGGTTTCTGTGACCTACCCTAAGCTTTATGAGGACGAGAAGCCGGGAAACCGGATTCTGATTGATGACGGACTAATTGAGATGGTGGTGAAAGAGGTCCGGGGAGAGGATATCATCTGTCAGGTGGTGAACGGGGGCGTGGTCTCTGACCACAAGGGAGTTAATGTGCCGAATGTCCACATCAGTCTTCCCTATATGAGTGAAAAAGATAAAGAAGATATTTTGTTTGGGATCCAGCAGGATGTGGATTTTGTGGCGGCATCTTTCACAAGAACCGCCGAGGATGTGAAGCAGATCCGGCAGCTGCTGGATGAAAATGGCGGAGAGGACATCAATATCATTGCGAAGATCGAAAACGCGGAAGGGGTTGAGAGGATTGATGAGATCATACGGGCGGCAGACGGTATCATGATTGCCAGAGGCGATATGGGAGTGGAGGTTCCGGATGAAGAGGTGCCGGTCATCCAGAAAATGATCATCAAAAAGGTGTACGAGGCTGGCAAACAGGTGATCACAGCAACCCAGATGCTGGATTCCATGATCAAGAATCCAAGGCCCACCAGGGCAGAGACCGCCGATGTGGCAAATGCGATCTATGATGGAACCAGTGCCATTATGTTGTCCGGTGAGACAGCGGCAGGGAATTATCCAGTGGAGGCGCTGAAGACGATGGTTCGCATCGCCGAGCGCACAGAAAAGGATGTGGATTACCGGAAGCGTTTTTTCCAGCATGAAAGAAAAGCGAACCCGGATATTACAGACGCCATCTGCCACGCCACCTGCACCACTGCCCACGATCTGAATGCCAGGGGGATCGTTACTGTTACAAAATCTGGACGCTCTGCCAGGATGATTTCCAGATACCGGCCAGACTGTGACATCATTGGCTGTGCCATGTCAGAAAAGGTGACGAGGCAGCTGAACATGTCCTGGGGAGTGACGCCGGTACTGCTGGAGGAAAAGAATAAGGTATTTGAGCTCTTTGATTATGCAACGGAGGCGTGTCTCCAGAAGGAACTGGTACACAAGGGCGATGTGGTGGTATTTACATCGGGAGTCCCCATCGGTATTTCTGGTACCACAAATATGATCAAAGCTCAGATCATAGTCTGATCCAGTTATGAGTCAGATTGAAAAAAATTTCTTTTAGGTTGACTTTTGCCTCCTTTTGGTTATAATTATACTTGGGAAACGATTTGATTTTGTAGATTCCGCGAAGTACATCGCGAAACCAAATAAAAACTACTTAGGAGGTAAATTTCTCATGGCAACAAAGGCTAATTACAAACTTGACGAAATTGGTGCTGGCAAAGTTGGTTTTTCCAAAACCCGTGCTATCATCGAAGCTGGATTTTAT
>JAAVZE010000190.1 GCA_022791495.1 Eubacterium sp. | reverse complement strand
TAGTAAGATAATACTTCGGAAAGGAAGGACAGATATGAATATAATTGAAAATAAAACATTTGATATGGAACGGGCTTTGTATGAAAGTAGGGAAATTATAGTCAAAAATTGTGCCTTTGACGGTCCGGCTGACGGGGAAAGCGCTTTAAAGGAAAGCTGTGATATACAGATTTCAGAATGTTTTTTTAATTTAAGATATCCGTTCTGGCACAATAACAGACTGAAAATTGCTGATTCAGAAATGACAGAGCTTTGTCGGGCAGCTCTGTGGTATTCATTTGATATTGAAATAAGAAATACAAAACTTTATGGAATCAAGGCGCTTCGGGAGTGCAGCAGAATAAAAATGAATGGCTGCGATGTGATATCACCTGAATTTGGATGGTCAGTGCAGGAGATTGAGATGAAGGAATGTAAAGTAGAGAGTGAGTATTTTATGATGCGCTCAAATCATCTGGATTTTTATAATGTTTATCTGAAAGGAAAATATTCTTTTCAATATATTGAGGATTCAGTGTTTGAGAATTGTGTGTTTGATACAAAGGATGCTTTTTGGCATGCAAAAAATGTGATTGTGCGAAACTGTACAGTAAAGGGAGAATATCTTGCATGGTATTGTGAAAATGTTACATTTGAAAATTGTAAAATTATCGGAACACAGCCGCTTTGTTATTGCAAAAATTTAAAACTGGTAAATTGTGAAATGATAGATACAGATTTGTGTTTTGAAAAGTCGGAGGTAGAGGCTGAAATTGTGAATCCAGTGATTAGTATTAAAAATCCTCTGTCCGGTCATATCTATGTGCCATGTGTAGAAGAGATTATTCGTGATGATAAAAATTCATGCGGAGAAATTATTATTATATAAATTTATCAGTTACATAATATTAAAAGCAGAAAGTATAAATGCAATCAAATTGTATACAGAGAGATGCAAAATATTTAATAAGATTGCAGGAGAAAACATTATGTATAACAGTTTTATAACTGGAATAAATCAATATTTTGAATTATATAAGCAGGGTTTAAAAAAGCAGGCAAACCGCTGTATAAAAGATTTTATAAAGAATTTTGAAGATACCTGCGCAAAGGAAGAAGCAGAGGAAATTTTATACAGGTTTTGCAGAGAAATCTGTGATGAAAAGAAAAGTGTTGAATTTACAAGAAATGGAAGCCTTCCCTATGAAGTGAGCAGAATCGTATGGAATTATCTAAAACATCAATGTGAGCTGGAGAATATGCCTCAGATGAGATGGACTTTTGAATTGTATGGAAAATATTACAATCCTTTTGATAGAAAATGTGAACTGAATATATATCAAGTGTTGCAAAAGGCATATGAACATAAAAATTGTGACCAGAAAACAGTGGATATATATTTTTACGAATGGGTAATTTCCCAACTGGATTGGGGAGCACACCATTTTCCGGAAGGGTGTCTTATTTCAGAAGAAGAATATGAAACAGCAGTAGAGACAGCAGAGAAAGTTATGGCAGAGAAAAATGTAGCACCAGAGCTGATAGACAGTTTGAGGTATTATATAAAGTTATATCAATGTTTTCGTGAATATGAAAGCAGCGGGAAAGAGGAGAATTATTTTTATAAAATCTGTGAAAAAGAAGGAGTAAACTACACCAAATGGCCGGTTTATTATTTTTCATAATACAAATTTTGTTCAATTTACATATGAGCCATCAGAGTATTCTGGAAAGATATTTTGGTATATAGACAAGAACAGTATTTCAGGAAGATATTTTGGCATATGGATAACTAAATTATTTTATGGAAGATATTTTGGATATGAAAAAGTAAGTATAAAGATAACAACAAAACTTGATGTTTTTATATTTGAAAGGAAAAGGTGGAAATTTATTAGAGGTGGCAAGAACACTCGTGACTTTAGTCATGAGATGAATTGCC
>JAAVZE010000189.1 GCA_022791495.1 Eubacterium sp. | reverse complement strand
AGTACTTCTCGGATTTGACTGACGTATAATTCGTTGTTCTACGGCTACTGTTGGCGAAAGACCGGTTATCTTATCAAAGGACGATTCACTTTCCACCATAAACTGTGTACCGGAAAACATCAAATATCTGCGATGACCTTCTTCATAAAGTGTATCAAATGCCAGACTTGATTTGCCGCTGCCGGATACTCCTGTTATGACTGTCAGTTTATTTTTTGGAATTTTTACATCTATACCTTTTAAATTGTGAATAGATGCATTTTTTATCTCTACATATTGTTTCATAATAAAATATAATCTCCAAAATTTAATTTTTATAATTATTTTTATATTATAGCTGTTTTTAATGGCAACTTCTTCTCAAATCTTGTGATTCTTCTCTTACAGGCTGATTTATCTTTACAAATCTGACAACTTACAGTAATTCCAGTATATCGTCCATTATATAATTTTTGGCCTTTACAATAACAGTATCTTTCTGAAAAACTTCATCAATAATCCGGCGTTCCAATGCTTTTCTTTTTTCTAAATGTCTAAGCAGTCCTTCAAGTCCTGTCAGATTATATTTTTTTCCATAGGCAGATTCCTCCACATATCTAATCATCATTGGAAACCATAATTCATTTCCATTATTATCACAGCGCTCTTTTCTGATAATATCAATTCCACCTGAAATATCATCCATATCCAGATAAATAATTTTGTATGATTTATCAGACAAAAGATTTTTTAATTTTTTATAAAAATCTAAAATTTCGCTGTCTGTCATCATAAGATATAATATTAGATTTTCAATTATATTCTGAAAAACAGAACACTCAAAAATCTGCCCTTCTCCCTCCCATTTTCCGAAACGCTTTAAAATTATATTTTCAAAAGATTCTTTATCCAAATTCCCATTATATATCTCGTATTTCTCCAGATTTTTATGAAAATCGGGAATATCTGTTAATATTTGTGTGTAACAGATAATTTTATACTCTTCTTCTGCAACTGTTTTTTCTTTAATTTCTTTATTAAGCGAGGGATAATCCGACAATATATTATTATATTGTTTTTCTGTAACATATGCACACCATGCCAATTCAACAGGTGAGAAATCTCCTTCATGAAAAACCTTATAATCACTCAGATAATCAGAAAGCTTTTTCAAAAAAGTGCTTTTTCCGGCTCCCTGCAAACCTTCAATAAAATAATTATTTCTTTTCATTGCAATTACCTCTTATTTCTGAAAAATCTGATTTTTCTCATTATAACACCAGATAAAAAATTTCTCAATACTGTTTAAATTTTCAGGCACTCTATCTGTCCATAATACTCAATGCCTGAACAGCAACACTTCCTCCTCTTACTATTTCAATACGATTCACATAGCATTTTTCCAGCAGACTTTTTAAATCATTATT
>JAAVZE010000080.1 GCA_022791495.1 Eubacterium sp. | reverse complement strand
CGTAGCTCAGCTGGATAGATCAACGGGCTTCTTAGCCGTGGGTCTGGGGTTGGTATTCCTTCGTGCACGTTTGAGATTGAGCTTGCCTTATATCATATATGGTGGGTATAGCGCAGTTGGTTAGCGCGTCAGATTGTGGCTCTGAAGGCCGTGGGTTCGAATCCCATTACCCACCCTTTCCTATCATTGATGTAGGATGTTGGGCTATCGCCAAGGGGTAAGGCATAGGACTTTGACTCCTACATTCGCTGGTTCAAATCCAGCTAGCCCAGTATGGCTTATTGCATGACAAAAAGAGCAAAATTATCTTTGTGATCACACAAATAGATAATTCTGCTCTTTTTCATTTGTATGGCCCGCATTCCAAGCCGAGTCTTTTAATCACAGTCTTCTTCGTTCTTATCCTTCATCACAGCTCCCCGGAACACCAGCATCTCCTCTGTGAATACATCCCGGTCCACGGTACCACTGATGCCCCGGACGCGCCCCCGGTCTGTATACTGCCAGCCGCTCCACTGCCTCCAGTGGTTCTGCATTTCAGGACGGGAAGTTCCATACTGGGCGATCCAGAGCGGATATACTGACAGTCTTACATCAAAAGTATTTTTGGCATTGTTCGCATCGCTGTAGATCGCCACTGGTTTTCCCGTCGCCTCCCTAACCTCCTGAAGAAATGCAAGTGAAATCTCATTGATCTGCTCTTTGGAGAGACTGCCAAAGGATTCAAAATCCATGACCGGCCGCCCCTGGTATCTTTTCCCCTGTATCACATCCGCAAAGTGCCTCGCCTCATTTCTAGCCGCCTCTACGGTCCGCGCTGTTACATAGTGATAAAAACCGATCTTGAGTCTCGCCTTTCTCGCCTCCCGGTAGTTGCGTTCAAAGTCTGGGTCGATATATGTATCACCCTCACTGGATTTGATATAGACAAATCGTATGCCGTCCCGCTTTACCTCCCGAAAGTCTATGTCTCCCTCCCAATGGCTCACATCAATTCCCTCGATTTCTCTTCTCTCCCGCATCGCAGTTTTACCCCAAAGTTTATTTTAACACTATTATATGGAAAAGAAAAAAGAGCGTTCCGAAAAACGCTCCTGATCTCTTAGCTCCTTGGCACCGTCGAGCTAATGTAAGATTGCCTCCACTGCCCGCAGAAACAAGTCCATCTGTTCATCTGTCCCGATGGTGATGCGGAGATAATTGCTGATCTTTTCTTTATTAAAATACCTCACATAGATTCCCCGGTCTTTCAGCGCTTCAAATATTTCCTTTGCCGGAACCGATTCATGGGCGGCAAATAAAAAATTGGTACAGGAATCTTTTACATCAAATCCCAGCGCCTCCAGCGCTTCTTTCGTGCGCTCTCTCGTCGCCATGACCTTTTTCAGATTTTCCTGAAAATAATCCTCATCCTCCAGGGCTGCTGCCCCGATGCGGATAGACTCTGTATTCATGGTGTAGGAATTGATGGATTCTTTTACTTCATTCATCGCCTGGATCAGCGCTTCATTTCCCATGGCATAACCAATTCGCATCCCCGCCATGGAACGGGATTTTGAATAGGTACGCACCACCAGCAGATTATCGTATTTACAGATCAGGGGAAGCACTGTCCCACCGCCAAAATCCACATATGCCTCATCTATAATCACCACAACATCAGGATTTGCCTGAATGATCTCCTCTAACTGGGAAACGGCCATGGATATCGATGTGGGGGCATTGGGGTTGGCGATCACCACGCCGCCGTTATCTCCTTTGTAATCTTCTGGATCAATGGTAAAATCCTCCCTGATGGGGGGGCACTCATAAGGAATCCGGTAGACTTCTGCCCACACAGGGTAAAATGAATAGGTGATATCAGGAAACAGCACCGGCTTCCTGGAGTTAAAGAAGGTGAGGAAGGCCAGGGACAGCACGTCATCCGAACCAACCCCTACAAAAACTTCTTTGTCTGAAATGCCGTGATACTCTGCCAGCGCAGCCGTAAGGGAGGCAGCAGAAAGCTCCGGATACAGCGCAAAACGGCTCACATCCATATTTTTATGAGCCTCAAAAACTTTAGGTGAGGGCGGATATGGATTTTCATTGGTATTCAATTTGATGATATTTTTTTCCTGGGGCTGCTCACCCGGAACATAGGGTGTCACTTTCCGGACATTAGCGGCCCATTTTTTTGTACTATTCACACTTTTCTCCTCCTATCGGTAAACCTCTGCCAGTTTTTCAAAAGCAGGCAGGGCGCGAAGGATCATTTCATGATCCACACAGTAAGCGATCCTCACATAGCCGGCACAGGCAAAAGAGCTTCCCGGCACCAGCAGGAGATTGAATTCCTTGGCTTTTGCCACAAAGGCAGTATCATCCGGCTCCAGAGACTTGACGAAAAGATAAAAGGCTCCGTCGGGGCTGGCGCACTGGTAACCATAATCTCTCAGCCTTTCCACCAGCAGCCTGCGGTTTTTATCATATACTGCCACATCCACCCTGGCATCCACACATCGGGCAATGACCTTCTGCTGAAAGGAAGGAGCATTCACAAAGCCAAGGATACGGGTGGCGACATTGGCAGCCGCCGCTACCTGCTCATAATCTGCGACCTCCTCTGGGATGACAAGATAACCGATGCGCTCTCCCGGAAGGGACAGCGACTTGCTGTATGAGTATCCTACAATGGTATTATTATAATATTTCGTCACATAAGGCACTTCTATGTCTCCGTAAACCAGCTCCCGGTAGGGCTCATCCGAGATCAGATAGATGTCCGTGCCAAACTCCCCCTGCTTCTTTTCCAGAACAGCTGCCAGATCCTTCAAGGTCTGCTCGGAATATACAACTCCCGTCGGGTTGTTCGGTGTATTAATCAGGACAGCTCTGGTCCTCTGGCTGATGCGTTTTTCAAGCTCTTCCAGGTTCGGCATAAAAGTGCTGGTATCTGGGGGAACCACTACCACGCTGCCGCCTGCATTTGCCACGTAGTTGCTATATTCTCCAAAAAATGGGGCGAAGACAATGACCTCATCACCGGGATCAAGAAGGGTTTTCAGTATCACATTCAATCCGCCCGCTGCTCCTACGGTCATGACAATATGTTCCCTGGTAAAATGAGTACCGAAATTCCGGTTTAAGTGACCGGCGATCTGGGCCCTCACATCCTCAAATCCGGAATTGCTCATATAACCGTGCAATGTGCCGGGCGCCTCTTCCCGGATCACATCCAGCATCGCCTGTTTTACTTCCTCCGGTGGTTCTACACTGGGATTTCCCAGGCTGAAATCATAGACATTCTCCGCGCCGTACTTCTCTGCCATCTTTTTTCCCTCTTCAAACATGGCACGGATCACAGAACTTCCCTGGACCAGTTTTTCCATCTGTTTTGAAATCATCTCTGTCTCCTCCTTCTGAACATTCTGTCTTCCATTATAATCATTTTCTTCCAAACAAGCAAGAACCCAGAGACTTTTTATATATTTACGACGTCACACTACTCAAAGGTAATGCTCTCATAGGCATCCACCGTTCCGTATCCCCATTCCCGGCTGGGAAATTCTTCCCCCCGTCTTTCGGCTCCCCGGATCAAAAGCTCCCTGACCGAGTTTCCGCTGATGGCATAATTAGAATACTCCTGCATAAACAGCGTCGCGATTCCTGTTGTGACCGCCGCTGCCACGCTGGTTCCCGTCATCGTTCCGTAATTATTTTTTGGCAGGGGACCATAGATATTTACGCCCGGTGCTGTCACATCCGGCTTAATGGTTCCGTTGGGAGTAAATCCCCGGCTCGCCTGAATAAAAAAGGCTTCATCTACAGGATTGTACGCAGACATACAGATTGAGCGCCGGCTGTTCCCCGGTTCACAAATCGTAATGTCCGGATCAGGTTTTACAAAATAAGTTTCCCCCGCGAGAAACTGGGTAATAGGAAGCCACATATGATACCGGATATTCGGCTCGGTGGTATATACCCGGATCTTCCACACCCCTGCCTTACTGTTTTCAAAGCGGAACATGACCACCTGGTCCCTCGCCTGCTGCTGAATCTCCCCTCCGATCACCTCCAGTGTGGTATTTTCCACAACGAACCGGTGCCTTTCACGGATATATGCCGCCGCCCGGGTAATGCCAAGAGTATTTCCCCCCGGGGCGACGACGTCAAACTGAAGGGTGCCCGGCGTCCTCCACCATAGCTCCGCCACAAATCCCAGGGAGGACTTTTCTACATTGATAGAAATCTCCTCGTACTCCTGAGTAATCAGATAATGATGTCCGGCATTTCCCTCGTTTCCGGCACATGTAACTATGCTCACCCCTGGCAGCATGTTTAGATAATCGATCATATTACAGAGAGGAGTCTCCCCTTCATGATTTCCAAGATTTGAGCCCATCCCAATACAGATCGCCGCCTGCTTTCCAAGTTCTCTAGCTTTTCGCAGGATATAAGAAATTCCGCACATGATGTCATTTTCCTGATAACAGGACACATTGCCGGGAACACGGTAGAATTCACGGTAGCTGCTCTTAGCCTCCTTGCATTTAACCACCACAAGCTGGGATAGGGGCGCTACTCCGGAAAAATCTTTTTCCGGCACCTCATTTCCTGCAGCCACTCCAGCCAGAAAGGTACCATGCCCATTATCATCCCGGGAAGGGAGACGTGACAACGGTTCCTCGTCCGCCAGGGCGGCATTGATCTCCTCTTCGGTAAACTCCCTGCCATACTCAAAATCTGCCGGCGTATTTCCATCCCGGATCGTCTGATCCCAAATAGAATAAATCCTTGTTGTATTGTCCGCATTGATAAATACCTCATGGGTAAAATCAATGCCAGTGTCTACAATTCCAACAAGGAAATTCTGTCCGTACAGGTCCAGATAAGGCTGTCTGCGTATCTTCAACACCCCGGTCGCCTCCAGTGCCTCCTCGGACATCAGTCCGTACACATGAGGTATCGCGCCGTAACCAAATCTGCCTATACTCTCACTATTTATTTTTTCTTCCTCCTTATAGATAACTGCTCTATAATTATCTATCTCAGTAATACAGATGGGATCGTACCGCTGCTGAATAAACTCAGTTTCACGATAATAACTCAGAATATAATCCAGTACATTATCCGAATAAATTGCCTCCTTGCATGTCATAATCAATCTCCTGTAAATCCACGATTATTATCATGATATGCCGGTTTTCACAAATTATCCGTTGCCCCGCATCTCGATTTTCGGAGCTCCTGTTCCCTCAATATACTCTTTTGTAATAGTCACTCTGCCGATCATGTCATCCTTGGGAATCTCATACATGATGTCCAGCATAAGGTCCTCGATAATGGAACGCAGCGCCCTGGCTCCTGTTTTTTTCTTCATCGCCCTGGCCGCGATGGCGAGTATCGCCGGATCCTCAAATTCCAATTTTACCTCATCCATGGCAAGGAGTTTCTGGTACTGCTTGATCACAGCATTTTTCGGCTCTGTCAGTACTTTCACCAAAAGCCGTTCATCCATCTGTTCCAGCGAATATACAATGGGAAGCCTTCCGATAAACTCCGGTATCAAACCATAGGCACGGATGTCTTCCGTTTCCACGTGGGAAAAGATATCCTTATCATTGTCAAAGCGGTCTTTCAGATCCGAACCAAATCCCATGCTTCCATGCTTTGTCAGTCTCTTTTTGATGATCTCTTCCAATCCTGGAAAAGCGCCGCCGCAGATAAATAGTATATGGCTCGTATTCACGGTGGTCATCGGAACCATGGCATTTTTATTGGTCGCCCCCACGGGAACTTCCACATCGGCACCTTCCAACAGCTTCAGCAGCGCCTGCTGTACAGATTCGCCGCTGACATCCCTCTGATTGGCATTTTCCTTTTTGGCAAGCTTATCAATCTCGTCGATATAAACAATACCGCACTCCGCCCGCTCCACGTCATTATCCGCATTGGCGAGAAGCTTTGAAATCACACTTTCCACATCATCTCCGATATAGCCTGCTTCTGTCAGCGCCGTTGCATCCGTGATCGCCAGTGGCACATGAAGAAGCTTCGCCAGCGTTTTTACAAGATAGGTCTTGCCACTTCCGGTAGGACCCAGCATAAGCATATTGGACTTTTCGATCTCTACGTCGCTGGCCAGCACATGGTCGTCACCCTCCAGTTCCGCCTTTTCCACCTCTTTCATGGCTATGATGCGCTTGTAATGGTTATATACTCCTACAGATATCACTTTCTTTGCCTGTTCCTGCCCCATCACATACTCATCCAGATTTCCCTTGATGACATGCGGCGCCGGAAGGCGGTGAATATCCAGCACTGGCTCATTTGCCCTTGCTTTTTTCTTTTTGGGTTTTACAGAATGCTTTGCCTGCATCTCTTCTGGCATCCCGGCAAAAGGCCCTGCAAAATTAATAAACTCTACTCCCGGTATGTTTGGCATCCCATTCAGATTCGGCATTCCCTGTATGCCGATCTGATCAAAAGTTTTCTGCATGCAGTCGGAACAAATACAAATATTATTGGGAATGGTGATCATTTTCTCCACCTTATCTTCTGTTCTGTGACAGAGATAACATACCCGGTTGTAACCATCCCGGTCATTTGTATGATCTATCTGATCTGTTTTTGTAATATCCTCGCTCAAAATAATCCTCCGTTCTCGATAATTGAAGTTCAAAAGGAACTGCTATCCCAAAAGATAACAGTTCCATTCATCTGAATCCAGGGTTAAGGGAAACCTTTCCCAAAACCAATCATACTATATTTTCTTGTATTCGTCAAAGTCACTCTTCAAAAAAATTACCATGGGACAATCTGGTCTCCGCCATAAGAATCATTTCCGTATCCGAAAGGATTGCCGCCATTGTTGCTGCCGGATCCGCCGTCCTGAGTGCCGTTATCCAGCTCATCCAGTGTCTCGGAGCTCTTTAGAACCACTTTTACATCCTGCTCCTTATATTCTCCCTCCTGGCTTCTGGCGATGGTCACCGTGATCTCCGTTCCTGCCTTCGTATTATTCACTTTGTTCTGCACCTGCTCTATGGAGGTCACTTTGCTGCCATTGATCTTCGTAATGACATCCCCCTGTTTGATGCCTGCATCCTTGGCTGCGCCGCTTTCCGACACCTCTGAGATATAGATACCGATCGGGAAACCATAAGCTTTACTGACCTCTTCACTGATGGTCCGTCCAGTGATTCCCAAATATCCTTTCTCTTCATCTTTCAGCACCTCACGGTTCATCAGTTCATTGATAATTGGAATGGCATCGCTCATAGGTATAGCATAACCGATTCCCTCCACCTTTGTATCGGCATACTTGACAGAATTGATACCGATGACGTTTCCATTTACATCCAGCAGAGCTCCTCCGCTGTTTCCCGGATTGATCGCCGCATCTGTCTGCAGAAGCACCATGGTATTGGAACTGGAGGAATTTCCGTCTCCCACCTCTACCTGTCTGTCTTTGGCACTGATATATCCCACGGTCACCGACTGGCCATAACCCAGTGCATTTCCAATGGCGATTGCCATCTGTCCCACCTTGACATCTTCGGAATGTCCCAGACTTGCCACTTTGATGTGACTCTTGGTCTCTTTTTTCAGATCACCCACCTTTACCGATATGACAGCCAGGTCTGCCGTGGGATCTGTTCCCTTTACAGTGGCTTTTGCCGTGGTATTATCGATAAATGTAACGGTGATGCTGTCCGCCCCTGCCACCACGTGATTGTTGGTAACGATCAGCAGCTCATTGTTATCTTCTTTTACGATAAATCCTGAGCCTGCCCCCTCCGTGGGATAACTCTGTCCAAAATAGGATGTTGCGGTACTGGTCTCCGTAATGGAAACGATGGAAGGCATAACTGCTTCAACAATAGATGACACATCTCCAGGACCTGCTGCTCCGCCGGACACTGCCGTAAGTCCGTTATCCGTTGCAAAAGGCTCCACACTTCCGATGGATCCGCCGGACTTCTCAGGTCCCCACACTCCAGTGATCTTCACCAGTGCAAAGAAACACAGTGCCGCCACCACACCAAATACCACTGCCGCCACGATCGTTCTCTTCATTCCGCCGGACTTTTTTTCCCTGCTTTTTTTCTCCGCAGTCTCTTCTGGTTTGACATTCTGGAAGCGATACATATTGTCCGAAGACGGCATGGGCTGCGGTCCATCATCCACGGAACCTGCCTGCCAGATAGTGCTGTCTTTCACCGGTTCCTGGCTCTGTCCTGTCCCTTCATAATTTCTATTCTGTGAAAATTCCGATCCACCCTGATCATCTGCCTGATTCCAATTTTCTTCGTTCATGAAAATCCCGTCCTTTCTCGCCGGACTGTCTGCAACCTGTAGTCTGAGCCCGGTTCAATTATCTGACTTGATGTATTTTTTCCCCATCTCAAGTTGCATTATACCCATCAAATGTGTTTAGTTTGTGAATATATTAATTTTATATTGTGAAATTGCACAAAATAATTTATAATCTAATAAGTATATG
>JAAVZE010000079.1 GCA_022791495.1 Eubacterium sp. | reverse complement strand
CTTTATTTCCGGTCCATCCAGCAGCTATAAGCCACGCATGCTTGCATGCAGTGGGTTATAGACACCCCCTGGGCTAACCGAATGAGTATGGAGAGCGGCAACTCGCAATACGAATTCGGGGAGCTGGATGCGGGAGTGCCCGCGGCACGGAGCAGACAGCTTTATCTCCGGTCCATCCAGTAGCTATAAGCCACGCATGCCTTCATGCAGTGGGTTATAGACACCCCCTGGGCTAACCGAATGAGTATGGAGAGCGGCAGCTCGCAATACGAATTCGGGGAGCTGGATTCGGGCGTGCCTATTTCCACTTAAAGGTAATGATTCCTGCTATGATCGCCGCCAGCCCGATCACCTTTCTCCACTCAAAGGGCTGTTTTTCCACACCGAACAGTCCCATCAACTCGATAATGTATGCCACAACGATCTGTGCTGTTACAATAAACACCACCGCTCTCGCCGGGCCGCACTGGTTCATCGCCTGTATAACCGTATACGTAATAAACGCACCGATGGCACCGCCAAGAAGCATGTATTTTGGCTGTACCCCCCACAGGCTGCTGATGGATCCATCCCTTCCTGTCACCAGCCAGGCTGCCACACAAACAACAAAAGCAGAAATCTGAACGAAAGCTGCTGCCAACCAGATACTGCTTTGTTTTGTTACCTCTGAATTAAACACCCCCTGTACACTCATCAATGCACCAGAGATCAGTCCAATCACAATACCCCACATAAAAAATTGCCGTCCTTTCATAAATATGATGTCAGGAGCAAAAAGCAGTCTGCTCCCAACTGCTATCTTCTATTATGGACATATTGAGGAAAAATATTCAATTCATTCAATGGAGCTCAATCTGGATTAACCAGTAAAAGCATCCTAGTCAAGTACAGACTACTAGAAAAGGTTCCTAACTGCTCCACTGAGTCACTTATAGAGAGCATAATAATCACTTTCCAGATTTTCTACATTTCTTGTTAGCCACAGTTTCACGTCATCTAATGCCTTATTGTAAATTCTTTCTCCCAGCATTTCGATAAAAAAATCAAGGATCATCTCAGAGCCTATGATTCCCAGTTCTTCATCTCTTTCCTCTTTAAAAAAATAAATAATCTCCTCCTGCATTTTTTTCTTTTCTTCTGGAGAAATACTGAGGATATCTCTCTGTCCTTCGTTTCTCATATTCATACCTCGTCAATAATATTTTGCATTAGTTCAATCACTATTACACTATTCGAACTCGGCGTGTTCTTTGTTGTTAGCTGTATTTTTTTAAGTTTTGTATAAATACACGCCTGTTCTGGCTGGCTGATTTTCTGTTACCAAAATGTTGCCACGCATTCATTATAACAAATCCCCATGAATTAACAACACCTTTCTGAAGTCACAAAATACTCCCCAATGGTCACTTGCTGTAAGCTTTGTGTGAAAGTCTATCTTTTTTCCAAAGGTTTCACAACAGACTAAACGAGGAAAATCTTTCGGATAAGGATTTCTAATAAAAACACCACTTTACAACTTTTTCAAAAAAATGCCGTATAGAGCTTTATCTGGTGTATAATATATTTGACCAAAATTTATAAAGAAAGTGACCCTATATGACAAATTTATTATATAGCAAAGACAGACTGATTGATAGGCTTCATCAATACTTTTTTACATATTTTGAAACATATTCTGCCCCCGCTGCTCAAACCCTGTTCCTCCTGGTGTTAGCCATATTGGCTATGGAATTTGCTCATTCCATACGATTCCTTTACAGACACTTTTTGTCCGGTATTACAGAGAAGCCAACTTTACCAGCAATCGCATCTATTGATACAGCATCTGCACGCATTAATAGAATTCGTACTCTTTTGACTGTTTGGGCCCGAATGATTCTGGCACGAGTTTGAAGTTCCAAATACTCTTTTTGTTCATTGCTGAGTTCGATAGATGATGTTTTTTCCCATAATAATGTCCTCCAAACTCTTAATAAGGACTTTATAACATCGAATTCAAATACAGTCGAGTTATTAAAAAGATATTATACTACTCATGTACAATATTAATATATTCATCCAGCCGCCGTTCCTCCAGTGAGGCTATCATCTCAATAAATGGCTGCAATTCCCCATTTACTGCATAAGCTTCTAACACCTCAAAGTATTCCAGTCGGTTCTCCTTTGCGATGGATACTGGAAGGAAACCATTCGCCATCAATTGATAATTCATGATCATGCGGGATGTCCGACCATTACCGTCTACAAAAGGGTGGATTTTTACAAACTCTGCATGTGTCCATGCAGCAAGCTCGATTGCATTCCTTTCTGCCCTGTATGACAACATATCAGTAAAAAAATATTTAATCTGTTGATACATCTCATTTGGTCCAGGCGGTTTATGCCCTGCTCCAGAAATACGAACTTCCACCCTGCGATAGATTCCACCAGTCAGAATGTTTTCCATCAGCAGAGCATGAATATCTTTTACAATTTTTTCATCCAAAAGCTTTCCATCTAAGATGCATTTGCTGATAAATTCAAATGCTTTTTGATGACTTACCACTTCATAAATTTCACGAAGTGCTTTCCCACCAATAGAAATACCATCTTCCAGAACTGCTTTCGTCTGAATAAGACTTAATGTATTGCCTTCAATAGCAGTTGAGTTATGAGCATACTCAACTTCAAAATTTTTATCGAAACTTATTAGTGCCTCTTTGGGTAATTGTTTCCGAATCACATCCAGTCGTTCTTTTTTCTGACTTAATATATCGTAGTTCATTCTGCTTCACCTCGATTCCTGGTTTTAGTGTACCACAGCTTTTTTCAAAAGACAATTATAACCATTTCCTGGATCTCGGCTTTACTCATAACTATTTCGTTTCAGTAGCTTTATTCATAATAACATCCATAATTTCCCACATTACAGCCCAGCTCCCCATCTTTCACAAAAAAACTCGCCCCCGCAACTTGTTTACCGTTTTCAAATACCACCACCGGAACCAGCGTCGCCCCAAAAGACCGTTTATAAAATTTTTTTCCATATTTGATCGTGACCTTCGCCTGACGGGGTACCGAAAGAGCTTTACGGATTACCTTTTCTGTCAATACCGGGGAATAATCGTTTTTCCCAATGACCAGAACCTTACATTTTACACATTTTTTTTCATATCTGGCTGTGACTACAGCCGTCCCCCTGGCAATGCCGGAAACAACACCCTCTGCTGATACGGACGCCACCTTTTTATTGGAGGATTTCCATAAAACTTTTTTCTTGATTCCTTTCATTTTTAAAACTTTCGTCTTACCTACCCTTACGGTCAGCTTCGGCTTATTCAATCCATTTGTTTCAACTTCAGCACAGGCTGTTGCATGGGAAAGCAACAACACTGCCGTCAAGGATAATATGACAGGAATCCATGCATACTTTTTTTTCACAGACTATTGCCTCCCCTAATATTTTTATATAACTGGACGGGGCGGACCCGCATCCTCCCGCCAGATCAATACTGACTTTATTCTACAGCTCTTTTGACAGCCTCACTTTTACTTTTATTTTTTTTGCGTATCCATTTCTGGCATAAACATAAATACTGCAGGAACCTTTTCCTACTGCTTTAATCTTTCCTTTTTTAGACACCGTCGCAATCCTATTATTGGTAGAAGCATAACGAAATTCCTTCGCATGCTCATCCGAAAGCTTCTTTTTGTTCCTGCTGACCAATACAGTACCTGCCTGGATGGCTGCAGTCCCGCCTTTCTTTAGATGATAAGAACTTTTCTTTACCTTAACTGCTTTCACATTTGTATACTTTGTATTCTTACTGCCTACGACATGGGCGGTTATGGTTTTAGCAAGTGTTACCTTTTTTCCATCTTCCTGTTTGAAAGCAGACACATACACTTTAAATACCTTTTTTAAATCCAGATTTTTTCCATTGACCTTCTTTACCGTCAATTTTGTAGTTTTACCGTTCTTTACGGATGTGATGGATCCTGCGTCAAAATTCTTGGAACAATACTGTACATAGACATCATATCCATCTGCACCCGGCACCTTTCCCCAGGATATTTTGATTTTTCTGCCTTTCTGGCTTACCTTCAGCTTCGCGTTTAGCGCCAGCTCTCTTTTTTTCTGTTCCTTTTTTTCCTGCTGGGTCAGCTCCCTTGGCGGCGTTGGCTGTACCAGTGGTGTCTGGCCCACAGACGGTGTGGGCACAGCCGCCGGTGTTGGTTCTGCGGTGAGTGCTGGTTCCGCAGTGGGTGTCGGCGCTGGTTCTGCAGTGGGCGTTGGTGTTACAGTCGGTGTCGGCATTATGGTAGGCGTCGGTTCTTCTGTCGGTGCCGGCGGTTCTGCGGTGGGCGCCGGCGTTTTGGTCGGTACTGGCTCTTCCGTCGGCGTCGGTTCTGCGGTGGGCGCCGGTGTTTTGGTCGGTGCTGGCGGTTCTGTCGGCATCGGTTCTGCGGTGGGTTCCGGCTTCGGGGGCGGCGTTGGCTCTGCCGGTTCTTCTACATCCCCCTTAACGGTTACCGGGATATCAATATCATCCACAACCACATACCGATCTGTATCCTTTGGCGTGTAGACAGCCTTAAACACATGAGTTCCCACTGTCCCCACATCCAGGGAAGGCTCCTTCCAGGTAAACCCATCCGGCAGTGAAACATCAGCAAGGGTATCCCCCACATCTGCTGTCAGATTTTTAGGAATGGTATAGACGGGAATCCGTTTTAATAAAAACCAAATTTCTGAACCCCTGAGCTTTCCACTCTGCACCGTTACATATGCCATTGTTGCATCCGGCTGAATCAAAAGTTTTGTTCCGTCGTCAGAAAGACTACAGTTTTCGTAACTCAATTTTCCCTTCAGTACATCATTCTCATCAAGAATTCTTTTAACCAATTCCGGAAGCTCACTTTCCTTTCCCGCAGCAAAATCCCCCGAAATAGAAATATTCTGCCGATCTAAAGTAAAATTTGTGTTCCCTTCAAGACCTGCAAAATCACAGATTTTATTCCTGGTAAAATCAATACTGATGTCGTCCCTTACATGGGCAAATTCCTTTAGGGAATCAATCCTAAGAGATGACAAATCCAAAGTATTCAGCGCGGAAAAACGTTCTGGGATCAATGCCAGCTTTGCAGGATCCGTAAAATTATTCTGGCTGTTGCGATTTATCATGCTGATTCCATCGGTATGATGAACTTTTATTCCAAGATAAAGTTCCTGCAGGACGGATAAGTTCTTCGCACCCATATCAAGCAATACCGCCAGAGAATCATCTGTAAGCTTGTTATCTCCCAATGACAGTTTAGTCAGTTCTCCCGTATTCTTTATAAAATCAAGATCTGATATGCTGCAGGCATCCATCCACAGGAGAGTCAATTTCGGCAGTTTATCACTGGTAAGGTTATCACAGGCGCCCGCCGCAGACAGATTATTTTCTGAAAGATTCAAATATTTTAAATTCTCCAATGTCAGATCCGGAATCCTGTCAAGGCTGTCTCTGACAAGATACAGACCAGTCAGACTTTCCCTGTGATTGAGAAGGGAAAGATCAAACCCGGTGAGATCACAGCCCTGAAGGCGGAAATCGCTCAACATTGTACAGCCACGGAGCAGCGTTTCGAGATGATCCCGGGAATCACTCTGTGTAAAATCCACTCCCTTTATATCAATCAATTTGATCTTCTCAGGATTCACCGTAATTGTCTGCGTCTCATCATCACTGTCGATCAACGCGTCTTGATTATTAAGTATGTTTGGTGCAAGGCATTTTTTCAGCTCATTATACAATTTAGTGCTGGCGATGGTTAATGTCTGCGTAACATCTCCCGCCACAGCGTTTGACTGCCGCCAGGGCAGCAGAGAATTAACGATGAGAGCCAGTATCAGCACAATGGATAGAAGTTTTCTTTTTGTATTCATAATCTTTCTCCCTTTTCACTTGAATCTAAACTAAATTTAGAATACCATATTTTTCTGGACATTTCCATATAAATTCTACCAGGCATACAAAAATCCCCTAAAAACATCTTATTTTTACAAGAGTTTTCAAGGGATATAAAATAAGCTGCACAGTGGCAATCAGCGCCGTCGGGCTATGTCAGGAAGAGACGTTCTGTCACCATATCACTTACTATTGATATAGTTCATCAGCCCCTCGGCTTTGATGATCTTCTGCATGAACTCCGGAAATGCCTGCCCCTGGTAGGTCTGGCCTTTCGTCTTGTTCACGATGACGCCGCTGTCAAAGTCGATCTCTACCTCGTCGCCGGCTTCAATGTTCTCGGAAGCCTCTTTGCACTCTATGATCGGCAGTCCGATATTGATGGCATTGCGGTAAAAGATTCTGGCAAAGGTCTCTGCAATGACGCAGCTCACCCCTGCTGCCTTGATGGAGATCGGGGCGTGTTCCCTGGATGATCCGCAGCCAAAGTTCTTCTCCGCCACAATGATATCACCTTTTTTTACGTTCTTTACAAAATCCTTATCGATGTCTTCCATACAGTGGGTCGCAAGCTCCGCTGGATCGGAAGAATTCAGATAACGTGCCGGAATGATCACATCCGTATCCACATTATCTCCATATTTAAATACGTTTCCTAATGCTTTCAAAGGTACGTACCTCCATTCTATATCTATCATTCATTGCCAAGTTCAGATGGTTCCGAGATTTTTCCGGTGACAGCACTTGCGGCTGCCACCGCCGGACTCGCCAGATATACCTCAGAATCCACATGTCCCATACGTCCCACAAAATTTCGGTTGGTGGTGGACACCGCGCGCTCACCGGCTGCCAGTATTCCCATATGCCCGCCAAGACATGGTCCACAGGTCGGCGTGCTGACTACCGCGCCAGCCTTGATAAAGGTCTGCACCAGCCCCTCCTCGATCGCCTGAAGGTAGATCGCCTGAGTGGCAGGGAAAATAATACAGCGGATGCCTTTTTTCACCTTTCTGCCCTCCAGCACTTTCGCGGCTGCCCGGAGATCCCCGATACGTCCGTTGGTACAGGAACCGATCACCACCTGGTCGATCTCTACCACTCCTGACTCCTTTACGGTCTTTGTATTCTCCGGCAGATGTGGAAATGCCACGGTGGGCTGCAGCGTATCCAGATCAATGAGGATCTCCTCGTCATATTCTGCGTCATCATCCGGCTCATAAATGGTATATGGCTTGGTGGAATGCTCCTTCATGTACTCAATAGTCTTCTCATCCACTGGGAAAATTCCATTTTTTGCTCCTGCCTCAATGGCCATATTCGCGATGGAAAAACGGTCATCCATTGTAAGGCTTGCCACGCCCTCTCCGGCAAACTCCAGAGAACGGTACAAAGCGCCGTCCACACCGATCTTCCCAATGAGATGAAGGATGACATCCTTGCCGCTCACCCATTCTTGAAGACTTCCCTTCAATACAACTTTGATGGCGGAAGGAACCTTAAACCACGCCTTTCCGGTGATCATACCAGCTCCCATATCCGTGCTTCCTACTCCTGTAGAAAACGCTCCCAGAGCCCCATAGGTACATGTATGTGAATCGGCGCCGATACAGGTCTCACCCGCCACGATCAGTCCCTTTTCCGGGAGAAGGGCATGCTCGATCCCCATCTCTCCTACCTCAAAATAATTAGTGATCCCCTGTGCCTTTGCATAATCTCTGACACATTTACAGTGCTCTGCAGACTTGATGTCCTTATTTGGCGTAAAATGATCCGGTACAAGAGCGATCTTATCCTTGTCAAACACCGTCTTTTTATTCAGTTTCTCCACCTCGTGGATCGCCACTGGCCCGGTAATATCATTTGCCAGAACCATATCCAGATCTGCCTCGATCAGCTGGCCCGCCTTTACGCTGTCTAAACCCGCATGGGCGGCCAGTATTTTCTGGGTCATTGTCATTCCCATTATCCTCTCTCCTTTCGTTTCTTTTAACATGCCAACATTGTAGCAGATAATCCGCCAAAAGTAAAATACCCCTTTTGCATACAAACCATAATTTGTAGTTATATCTCTTTACCTTTTTATTCTGTTGTGATATATTAAATTCTAACGGACTTTTATGGTACAAAAACCACACTCAGAAATCTGGAGGACTTAACCCATGGAAAATTTATCCTATTATCATATCTTTTACACAGCCGCAAAAACCGGCAATATTTCCCGTGCAGCTGAAGAGCTGTTTATGAGTCAGCCCGCGGTAAGCAAAGCCATCAAAAATCTGGAAGGACAGCTAAATACCACCCTGTTCTTCAGAAGATCCAGAGGGGTTTCCCTGACCAAAGAAGGAGAACTTTTGTACCGGCATATCGCATCGGCATTTTCCTCCATCGAAGAAGGAGAACTCCAGCTGAAACGAAACCGGGAACTGGAAGTAGGACACCTCCATATCGGTGTCAGCACCACTCTCTGCAAGCATATCATGCTTCCACTCCTGCAGCGCTACATCCAGAAAAACCCCCATGTCGCCATTACCATCGACTGCCTTTCATCGGCGGAAACAGCTTCCAGGCTCTTAGAAAACAAACTGGATCTTGGGCTTGTGGCAGAAACAAATGCCGTCAGGCATCTGACCTTTACTCCCCTGTCCCATCTGTCCTATACCTTCGTGGCGTCCCCATCCTATCTGACCAATCTCAAACTCCGGGAGAAGGTGGATCACACCAGACACACCGATCAGTTTTTTAAAGCAGCCACCCTTATGCTCATGGATGAGGGAAATATCTCCAGACAGCATGTGGAACATTATTTTCGGGATCATTCCATCGAGACCGGGCAGATCTTAGAGACAAGCAACATGGAACTCCTGGTAGAATTCGCTAGAATCGGACTGGGGGTCGCCTGTGTGATCCGGGATCTGGTTGAAGCAGACATAAAAAACGGCACGCTGACCGAGATATCATTAGAACAAAACATCTCGCAACGCACCGTTGGTTTCGCTTATTCACAGGAATCTACCTTCAATCCCTCTGCGGAAAAGTTCCGCCAGATGATTCACGATATTACATCGTAAGATCAAAACTTTCGTACCGGGCAGCCTCTGAGGAAGCTACTTCCCGGATCTTTTTTACCAGCTCATCGATGGAATCTGCCTTTACAAATTTTGATTCCATCTCCTGTTCCTTTCTGGCATCCTCTTCGGCTTTCGCTTCTTTTCTCTTTGCTTCTTTTTTTGCCTCCGCCTTCTTCTCCTTAGTCCGCTCTAACTGCTGGTTTCTGGACTCCGTGATCTTATCCAGTTCCGCAAAGTAGGACACCTTTCCCTCTTTGTCAATGGAGATTCCAAAGCTCTTTACCTGATCCGCATCCTTGCCCAGTTTTTCTCTCAACTCTTCCAGGCGGTTCCCTGCCCCCGCAAGAATATCTTCATACTGCTTCCTTACATCCTCATCCGCAGCCATCGCCTCTAACGTCTCCGGATCAATCAGCACACTATATTCTTTGGTCCCCCGGCTCAAGTATCTCTGGGCTTCAGCCTCCGTAGAATAAGATTCCACAAAGAAATCCATATTGGAATATTTCTCTTTCAGTTGTTTCAGAAGTTCCTGGGCCTTCTTACTCAACTTCGCCTGCTTTGCCGCCCCTGTCTTGGAAGCCTCCGTTTTCTTCATCTGGTACTGCTCTGCCTCATTGGAAGGCACATAACTTTCCCTGGAAAGCCCCCATAAGCTTTCCTGTTCTTTTTTTCTGTCTGCCGCCGCATTCGTCCCCCCACGGGATGTACGCTCATTCCTCTTTGCTGAGTATTGATATGTCTTCCCAGCCGTTCCCTGATTCTGTACTGGCATCCATGCATTAAAACTCATTCTACCATGACTCCTTTCATGTGTATTCATATACACTATATCTCGGCAGACAGGCAGAAAAAGTTAACCTCTGGCTGTTACTGGCAGAGTTTCTTCACAATGTCATTGATGACCTTTCCCTCTGCCTTGCCCTTTAGGTCTACCATCACGGCTTTCATGATCTGCCCCATATAAAACTTAACCTTCGGCTGTCACTGGCAGAGTTTCTTCACAATGTCATTGATGACCTTTCCCTCTGCCTTGCCCTTTAGGTCTCCCATGACGGCTTTCATGATCTGCCCCATATTTTTCGTGGCTGCCACATCGGCAAATTTTTCCCTGATATAGTTCTCCACTTCCTCTCCCGACATCATCTGGGGAGCAAACTCGGCAATTATATCATATCTTGCCTGATATTCCGCCCGGAGCTCTGCACGGTCATCTGGACAGGCATCGATCTGCTCCTTCACCGTCTTCATCTCCTTCATCACCACTCTGGTAACGATATCCTCCGATATATCATCCCGGCATCCCTCGTCGATAGCAACCTTCTTTGCCGCGGATACCAGCGAAGATATGGCATCCTTTCTCACCTTATCCTTTGCCTTCATGGCAGCGATCATTTCTTTTTGTAAATCTGCAAACTGCATTTTTTCTCCTCCTTTTATCCAATTTTTCTCTCCCTCAAGGTCCGGCAGAATACCCGGTACGCCTTATCGTACAGGAACCATCCGACCTGTCCCGCCAGCCACAGTACCGCCATGCCCTGGATAGAACTACCGGAGATTCCTCCCGGAAGCGTTCCGGCAAACAACAAATTCTGAAAAAAAAGAACCAGAGGGATATATATTATATTAAACAAGATCCAGTTATAAATCAACTGAACCCGCATTTTCTTCTTTATGTCCTGAATCCGGTTTCCTTTACAGAATATTAGTTCGCTGAGGAAAATATAAATCCCCAGACACCCGTACAGGATCCAGTGAAATTTGTCCGGGTTCAGCATCACATCCAATAAGGTACATGCCGCCAGTTGCATTCCTCCGAATCGAAAGCCGTACCGATGAATGGAAATACCGATGAGATAGGCTGCCAGCGCCGTAAAAAACAGGGTATTGACAGAAATAAAAGTACCCAGCATCTGTAAAAGGACACTGAGCCCACAGAGCAGTGCCACTCCTGCCAATGCCTTCGTTTTGTTTACATACATGAGCATAGGTCTCCTCCCATACACTCGCAGAGGGTGTCCGCACACCACAGATCACAGCAGAAATTTCCAGTACCGCAGGAATTATAGCTGCCGCCTCCGTAGCTTCCGTAACCGCCATATCCGCCATAACCGCCCCCATATCCTCCTCCAAAGGGGCTTCCGTAGCCGCCAAAGGGACTGAACCCGCCGCCATTCTGCAGCTGCTGGTAATACTGACGAAATTCCATGTTATCCGGCTCAAGTTCCACCGCCTTTTTGGCATAATCCTGGGCCACTACATTATTACCAAGCCCCATATTGGCCACCGAACTCAGATAATACCACCGTCCGCTGCGGTTGCCAATGCCATTTAGGACATTGATCGCCTCGTTATATCGTCTGGCACGGATATAGTTAATCGCCGCCATCAGATGCTGGTCTTCTTCGGAATAGGACTGACTGCCTCCATAACCGCCATAAGCGCCTCCATATCCCCCGGAAG
This sequence comes from Eubacterium sp., assembly GCA_022791495.1. GTDB lineage: Bacteria > Bacillota > Clostridia > Lachnospirales > Lachnospiraceae > Eubacterium_F. Next base: position 6,330 of record JAAVZE010000079.1, on the reverse strand, counting down.
ATCTGCCGGATCTCTCGTTGACGATCTGATTATAGGCCTCTTGAATCTGTTTAAATTTCTCCGCTGCTGCTTCTGCTTCTGCCGCAGAACTGCTGGCATAGGAATCCGGATGATATTTCCGGCTCATATTCCGGTATGCCCGTTTGATCTCACGGTCGCTGGCATCCTGCCTGACCCCCAGTATACTATATGGATCGCTTATCATCATTTTCTCCTCTCATCAAAGGAAGCTTGACTCCCTCGTATAAAATATTTCTAAGGATGGGTAAATCCTGTTCCAACGGAAGCTTTTCAAACTCTGCCACCGCCTGTCTTATCGTGCCTTCCAGCATCCTGTGCATAGTCTCTTCAAAATCATCTCTGTCTGCGCTCTCCCGGAAGGGATTAAAACTTCCCTTTTTAAGATCCTTCTCCAGATCCATGAAGGCATCTAACAAGTAAATATATTTTCCAAGATAGAATCCGAAACTGCGCAATATGTCCTGAAAGGCATCTTCCTGGTATACAAACAGCTCTGACATCAGTTCGCCAAAAGGGCGGCTGACGTCATCCGGCTCTGAGATCCCCTTTTGTTCCAATTCTGCCAGCCTGCCCAGCTGTTCCCGGATCACTTTTGCCTGCCTTGGATACTGCCCTGCGATCTTCTTTGCCCGCCCCGCAAACACCTTCGCGCCACAAAGACCAGCAATGCTTCTTTCATCCTCCCAATCATCCTGAAAATGATAATAGGACAACAGTACATTCATATCCGATGCATAGTCTGTAATCGGATTGTAGATCATCCATTGTTTTTTCCCTGGATGAATCAGGCAGTGATGCCTCTCCTGATGTTCCTTTGGCTCGTACAGTGAGGACAACAATAGAATAAGAAAGGTCATGTCATAGCTAAGCGTCAGCCTGCTGACAGTGCCGTTGTTCTTCCCCAGACGCCTGCACAGACCACAGTAAAATGCTTTATACCGGCCAAACTCTCTTATTTTCAGTTCCGGCTTATTCGCCGTAACGTATCCAAACATGGTTCTCTCCTTAGGTTAAGTTCTCCGGATAAATTCAAACCGGCATTTGGGACAGGTGATCGCAATCTTTCCTCTTCCCTTGGGAACCCGGATGATCTGATGACATTTGGGGCACCGGAACAACTTTTTCACCCCGTCCCTCTCTGTGAATTTCATTTTCAGGTATTTGAAAAAGTTCTTAACCCGGTTAAAGATCTGTAAAAATTTCTGGTTTTCCTGCTGCCTCTTATAAATATTTCTGGAAAAAAACCGGAAAAAGTAAGCGAGCACAAACAGATAGCTCACCGGCGTAAGCACCATCATGATCCTCGTTCCGCGGAAAAACATAGACAGTACCCATAAAACCAGATACGCCACAAAACAAAATATCCCCAGCTGATCACTGCCGTACCTGCCGTACATCATCCGCTGAAATCTCTCCCTGAACCGCATGGCTCCATCTCCTTTATCATCTATTGCCCAGGCAGGACCATGAAATGTCCTGTCTGGCTGTATAGGCACTGTCGTGCCTGTATTGGTTATTATCCTACACTACATATATGAACATTTCATGACCGGACTATTAATTTTCCTTATCCGATGCCAGCTGCTCCTCCGGCAGATGGTGAGGATTTACATGCACCATACAGTGTTTCACATCAGGAAACTGATTCTCGATGCGGTCATGGACATTCTCTGCGATCTCATGGGCCTCAAAGAGAGTTATACTGCCATCACAACCGATCTCTATATCCACATATACTTTATTCCCAAACATCCGGGTTTTCATATCATCAATGGCATGAACCCCTTCCATTTCCATAATAGCCTGCCTCATTTGTCCGGTCAACTGGGAGTCACACGCTTCATCTGTCAGTTTGCCCACCGCATCCCGGAATATATCAAAGGCCGCTTTTAGAATAAAGGCGCATATGACAATGCTGGCAATGGGATCGAGTACCGGAAAACCAAGTTTTGCCCCCAGAATACCGACAAAACTGCCGACAGATGACAGCGCATCCGACCGGTGGTGCCATGCATCCGCCTTCAGTGCCCCGGACCGGATCTTCTTCGCCGCAAAAATCGTATACCAGTACATTGCCTCTTTGATCACAATGGAAACAATGGCGGCAGCCAAAGGAAGCAGCGTTGGTATAGCGATGTCAGATATATCACCCCGCCATATCACCATAACCCCGCCATAACCGATACCGATGCCGGTTCCCGCGAGGATCACCGCCAGCAGCATTGCCGCCACACATTCCAGCCGCTCATGTCCATAGGGATGATTCTCATCGGATTCCTTCCCCGATATTTTTACTCCGATGATGACAATGACCGTACTAAACACATCCGAGGCAGAGTGTACGGCATCGGAGATCATCGCTGTGGAATTTCCCAGGACCCCCGCCAGCATCTTCCCCAGGGACAGCAGCACATTTACCAGAATACTGTTTTTGGAAACTCTCATGGCGATCTGTTCGCTGGTACAATTCTTAAATAGTTTATTTTTCATTCCCTTTTTCCGTCTCTGTTTTTGCTTTATTATATTTTATGGTTTCAAATACCGATATGCCCAGCCAGATCAAAATTAGGGCAAGAAAAACCCCGTCTACCACCCGATTGTTCATCCGGAGCATAAAGAGCCGCATAAGATTCGCTGCTACCAGTACCCCTGTGCACACCCAGCAGGATATCACCCCGTTTTTTGGGTCTTTGACCGCACCTGTATTTGCCATATTCCTCACTTCCTCTCTACCTGTTGATCTCCAGCCCCAAATGCCCATAGGTCCGCTCTGTCACCACCCGGCCCCGCGGAGTTCTGGCAATAAATCCATTCTGGATCAGATAGGGTTCATAAACGTCTTCTATGGTTCCACTGTCCTCCCCGATGCTGGCTGCCAGTGTGTCCAGCCCCACTGGTCCGCCGGCAAATTTCTCGATCATCGTCATCAGAATCTCCCGGTCTGTGTTATCCAGTCCAAACTTATCCACCTCCAGAAGATCCAGGGCAAAATTTGCCACCTCCAGCGTAATTCTGCCATCGTATTTGACCTGGGCAAAATCTCTCACCCGCTTAAGAAGACGGTTGGCAAGCCGCGGCGTGCCCCGGGAACGCCTGGCGATCTCCAGTGCTCCTTTTTCATCAATTTCTACCTGAAATACCGAGGCGGAGCGCCGGACGATGGTCGTCAGTTCCTCTACGGTGTAAAACTCCAGCTTATTCACCACACCAAAGCGGTCCCGCAGCGGCGCCGTGAGCATGCCCGCCCGCGTCGTCGCCCCCACCAGCGTAAATCTAGGCAGATCCAGCCGGATGCTTCGCGCCGATGCGCCTTTACCAATGACGATATCAATCACGTAATCTTCCATCGCCGGATAGAGCACTTCCTCTACCTGCCGGTTCAGACGGTGGATCTCATCCACGAACAAAAGATCCCCTTCCTGCAGGTTATTCAGTATTGAGGCGATCTCTCCCGGCTTTTCGATAGCGGGACCGGAAGTAATCTTCAGATTCACTCCCATCTCATTGGCAATGATCCCGGCAAGGGTAGTTTTCCCTAATCCCGGCGGACCATACAGAAGTACGTGGTCCAGTGCTTCCTCTCTCGCCTTCGCTGCCTCGATAAATATTTTCAGATTATCCTTAGCCTTTGTCTGTCCGATATAATCACAGAGCAGCCTGGGGCGAAGGCTGTTTTCGATCTTATAATCTTCTTCCATCACATCGGTGGAAATAACACGCTTCTCCATATGTGCCTCCTACAGATTTTTCAAGCCAGCCTTTAATATGTCCTCCACCGTCATATCCGCCATGATCTCCACCTTCTTCACCGCTCTGACCGCTTCCGTACTGGTATACCCCAGTGCCACCAGCGCCTGGATGGCATCGTTGGCGGCCATTCCGCCATCAGAAACTCCCCCTGCTGCCTCTGCCTGTCCCTGATCCAGAACATGGGTGACAGCTTCTTCAAAGTCCATCTTATCCTTTAACTCAAGGATGAGCTTACTGGCTGTCTTTGCCCCGATACCCGGCGCTTTAGAAATGCTTTTCGCATCGTCGGCAAGAATGGCAAAACGCAGAGCGTCTGCGTCCATCACGGAAAGAATGCCGAGAGCTCCTTTAGGACCGATGCCACTGACTGTAATAAGCAGCCGGAACATGGACAATTCATCCCTGGTCAGAAAACCATACAGCTGTAAGGCATCCTCCCTCACATAAGTATAGGTATATATCTTTACTTCATTTCCTGTCTGGGGAAGGCTGGAAACGACAGACAATGGCACCATGATCTCAAAACCTATTCCACTATTTTCCACCACTACCATGTTCTCAGACACGGTGTCCAGCCTTCCCTTTACAAAATGTATCATCCTCTCTTCCTTTCCTCCATGTCATCATACAAGCGTAGAAAACACTTTCAAAAGATGCTGGACCATTTTTATTTTAAACGGCCGGTTCTTCCATTCCTCATAGGAGATCTCCCGGCTCACCCCAAAGGTATGAGTAAAATCATCCATTATCTTTTTCAAAAATTCTTCGTCATAAACCCACACACCATTTTCATAATGAAGATAGAAACTGCGGTAATCCATGTTGATCGTTCCCACCACCGCGCAATGCTCTTCCATCACTACCTTGGAATGAATAAATCCCGGAAGATACTCATAAATCCGTATCCCATGTTTTAAAAGTTCTCCGTAATTATACTCTGTCAGCCACTTGACATGCTTTTTATCCGGTATGCTGGGCGTAATAATCCTAACATCCACCCCCCGGCTCTTTGCCTCGATCAGGCTTCGTATCATCGTTTCCTCCAGAATCAGGTACGGTGTCATTATATACATGATCTTACCGGCATAATTGATCATCTGCTTATAGACACTTCCTACAAAACTATTTGTACCCAGCGCTGGTCCATCCCGCAGCACATGGCAGTACATATCAGAAGCTGGAAAAACTTCCGTAGGGCGGTATTTTTCCACATCGATGGCCAGATCTGTCGTACATACCGACCACATTTCCAAAAAGGTTACGGTCAATCCCCATACAGCATCGCCCTGCACACGAATTCCGGCATCCTTCCAGATACCAAAACGTTCGATAAGATTGGCGTACTCATCCGCCAGGTTAAAACCTCCCGTATACCCGATATTTCCGTCGATGACCACGATCTTCTGATGATCTCTGAAATTCATATATAATTTGCTGGCATATTTATGAATGGGGTTAAAGATCTCCACCTCAAAGCCTTCGGCACGTAGATCCGCCGCAAAATTTTTCCCTGTGCGGAACAAAGCTCCAAAATCGTCATAGAGAAACTTAACCTCGACTCCCTCTTTGATCTTTCGCAGCAAAATCTCATGAATCTGATCCCAGATCGCGCCCTCTGCCACGATAAAAAATTCGATAAAAATAAATTTTTGCGCTTTTTCCAGATCCTCGAACAGATCCTCAAAGGCATCTTCGCCAAAGGCATAATATTCGGCAGAATTATTTTTAAAAAGAGGCGCCCCCATAGAGGTCATATACCGGGACATTCTCGAAGACACCGGATGCCTGGAAGCAAACTCTTCCGAGATCTGTTCATCCTGCACCAGCTGGTCATCGGTTCTCTTCATCCGCTCAGCGATGGCGCGGTTTAATCTATTTTTCTTTCCCACCTTACCCCAGAGGTTGAACATGACCAGACCAGAAATAGGAAATAAAAGAATCACGCAGAGCCAGGAAAATTTATAGGAAAAATTCCGGCTGTCATTGGTCAGCGCAAGAATACCGATCATCCCTGAAATCTCGATCAAAATATAGAACTGAGTCGCATAATCACGGAACAAAAGCGGAATGATTACTATGATGGCAAATTGCAGCAAAACCAGTGCACCGACGATACATGCCCGGAAAAAACCACTCAGACTGCTTTGCATTCTCCCCTTTAACTTTTTCAATCGTCCCTTTTGTCTGTTTACCATTTGTTTTCTCCCCATTTCTTCCTGCCAGCCGGCTGCGCAGAACAAAACAGAGTTCAAATCCGCACCACCAGGCTAATTACACTTATCACATATCATAACACACTCGTATTTATTTTTCCACGTTATTTTGCTATTTTTCTAAAACCTTGTAGTTTGACAGAGATTTTTGTCTATAGTACAATGAGAAGATACCAGGGGCAAAATTCGTAGTATCCAGGCAAAATACTTTCACCCCCAGCATCTTAACATAGCTCGACGGCGCCAATTTGAACCCTGTTTCGTTCTGCGCTAACAGCAAAATAGCGTTGTTGCTTTCATTCGACGATACCACCGCATCGCCTCATTCAAGCGCCTAGCTATTTTG
>JAAVZE010000014.1 GCA_022791495.1 Eubacterium sp. | reverse complement strand
TTCCGGATGTGTCAGGTTACATAGATGATGGTAAATGAAAGGAAAGTCTGCCGAAGGGGACAGATACCTGAGACTGTCTGCCTGGGCATATGCTGAAGAAGTATATGACTGTCATCTTTTAAGATGGAGTGCTACAGAATACGATTGAATTTTTGCGGCATTTCCATTTATCTTATCAGGAATGTCGCTTATTTTACGTGAAGGTAAAGTGAGAATACCAGAGGGATTGCTCACAGGGTATTCGAGCGCATCGTATATTAATGTAAGGAGGAAATAAGTATGTCAATTTTTACAGGAGCGGGAGTAGCGCTAATTACTCCGATGAATGCCGATGGTTCGGTAAATTATGAGAAGATGCGGGAAATTATTGAATTTCAGGTTGAAAATCAGACGGACGCCATTATTATCTGTGGAACGACTGGTGAGGCATCCACACTGAGCCATGAGGAACATATCGAGTGTATCCGGTTCTGCTGTGAGGTAGTAGATAAGAGGATCCCTGTGATCGCAGGAACTGGCTCAAACTGTACGGCGACAGCAGTTTATCTTTCCCAGGAAGCAGAGAAGGTGGGAGCAGACGGACTACTTCTTGTGACGCCGTATTACAATAAGTGTACACAGAACGGGTTGAAAGCTCACTTCACCCAGGTGGCAGATTCCGTGAACATACCTATTCTTCTTTACAATATACCAGGAAGAACCGGTGTGAAAATCGCACCTGAAACTGTTGTCGCTTTGTGCCGCGACGTGAAAAACATCGTCGGCGTAAAAGATGCTACCGGTGATATTTCAGAAGTGGCAAACGTACTTGCCCTGGCAAAAAAAGAAGGGGTGGAGGTAGATCTCTATTCCGGTAATGACGATCAGATTGTACCGGTGGTATCCCTGGGAGGAAAAGGAGTCATCTCTGTGCTGTCTAATATTCTTCCCCGGCAGACTCATGAAATGGTGGCGGCTTTTATGGCGGGCGACGCCAAAAAAAGTATGGAAATGCAGCTGTCTTATTTTGACCTGATTGGGGCTCTGTTCTGTGAGGTAAACCCTATTCCGGTGAAAAAAGCAATGAACCTGATGGGAATGGAAGTGGGATCTCTGCGGGCTCCTTTGACCGAAATGGAGGAGAAAAATGCAGTGAGACTGGAAGAAGAAATGAAAAAAACAGGGATTATATAAGCACGAGGAAAAAGATTTCATAAAATACTTTGGAAAGGATGTACGACATGACAAGGATAATAATGAGCGGCTGCAATGGTGCCATGGGAAAAATGATCACAGACCTTGTGGCGAAGGATGAAGAAGCCCGTATCGTGGCGGGGATCGATATCGTGGATGATGGGAGAAATGAATATCCGGTATTTTCTTCCATTCTTGACTGTGATGTGGAGGCGGACGCCCTCATCGATTTTTCTACGACTAAGATTCTGGATGACGTGCTCTCTTATTGTGAGGAAAAAGGACTTCCGGCAGTGCTTTGCACCACCGGTTATGATGCGGAACAGCTGGAAAAGATCGAAGGGGCAGCAGAGAAAATAGCAGTTCTCAAAGCTGCCAACATGTCTCTCGGCGTCAATACGCTGCTCCATCTTATACAAAAGGCGGTGAAGGTGTTTGCACCAGAGGGCTTTGATATCGAGATCGTGGAAAAACATCATAACCAAAAATTAGATGCCCCTTCGGGAACGGCGCTTGCTCTGGCGGATTCCGTCAATGAGGCGATGGATGGTCAATATGAGTATATTTATGACCGGTCCCAGCGGCGGGAGAAACGGGGGAAAAAAGAACTGGGGATCAGTTCGGTCCGCGGCGGCACCATTGTGGGAGAACATGATGTGATCTTTGCCGGAGAGGATGAGGTGATCACATTTTCCCATACGGCTTACAGCAAAGCCGTGTTTGCCAAGGGAGCTGTGGCGGCGGCAAAATTCCTGACGGGAAAGAAGATGGGGAGATTTGACATGGCAGATGTGATCGCAGCAAAATAAAGGGGAAAAGTATGTTATCATTTTATATCAAAGACGTAATATGTTCCACCGGTGGGGAGCTTCTCTGTGGTGATCCGAAAACGGTTGTCACCGATGTAGTGACGGATTCCAGGCTGGCGGGAGAGGGGGCATTGTTTGTTCCTATTATCGGAGAGCGGGTGGATGCCCACCGGTTTATTCCGGAGGTGCTTCGGGCAGGGGCGGCGACCCTTACTTCTAAGCGGGAAGTGGCTGACGGGGCAGAAGGTCTGTCTGGAGCTGCCGTGGTCTGGGTGGAGGATACCCTGGCAGCCTTTCAAAAACTGGCGGGCTGGTACCGGCGGCAGTTTGATATCCCAGTTATAGGCATAACAGGAAGTGTTGGGAAAACAACTACGAAAGAAATGGTAAGCGCTGTGCTTGCCACAAAATTCAATCTGCTGAAGACCATTGGAAACCTCAACAGCCAGATCGGTGTGGCGCAGATGATGTTCCACATCGAAAGGGAAACGGAGATCGCTGTCTTTGAGATGGGGATGAGTATGCCCGGGGAGATGGCGAGACTGGTAGAGATTGCCAGGCCCCAGACGGCAGTGGTGACCAATATTGGAGTATCCCATATCGGCAATCTGGGCAGCAGAGAGGCCATTGCCTTTGAAAAAGGGCATATTGTCAAATATGTGGGAGGTTCCCATGGCGGAATGTGTTATATCTGTGGAGATGGGGATCTTCCGGCGCTGACCAGGGATCATATTCCTTATGAGTTATGCACTGATGGCTGCGAAACTATTTTTTATGGAACGGAGCCGGGATGTCGGATTCAGGCGACGGATATCCAGGTCACAGAGGGCGGACAGTCCTTTCAGTATCATGGAAGAGAGGAATGTACTGTGGAGCTGTCGGTGATGGGAGGACATAATGTCAACAATGCAGTGGTAGCGCTGGCTTTGGGAGAGCAGTTTGGCGTGGAACTGGATCATGCGCTGGCGGCGCTGAGGCAGTACCGCCCTTTTTCCATGCGGGGAGAACGTCTGGACTGTCACGGTTATCATTTGATCGACGATACTTATAATGCCAGTCCTGACTCCATTAACAGTAATATAGATGCCCTTTTTGACTATGGCCCAGAGGGTAGAAAGATCGTGGTTCTCGGGGATGTGCTGGAGCTGGGAGAGCAGAAAGAGAGCCTGCACCGCGGAATCGGTGATTTTATTCTTCAGGAGGCGGGGAAGGGTAAGAAACTTTCCTATGTCATAACAGTGGGGGAAGGAGCTTCCTATATCTGCCGCCAGGTAGAGAGAGGCTCAGATATTCCAACCAGAATATGCAGCGATAACGATGAGGCGGCGGAATTCGTCAGGCAGCTGGCACAGCCGGGGGACTGGGTATTGATAAAAGGATCCCGCGGCATGCACATGGACGAAGTGGTGAAAAAGGTAGTGATGTAGTGTACGCAGATATAATCGTAGATATCAGTGTGGAGGCGCTGGATAAAACCTACCAGTATCATATCCCGGAACAGATGGAAGAATCTGTAAGTATTGGGACGCCTGTCCGGGTGCCCTTTGGGCGGGGGAACCGGATCCTCCATGGTTTTGTCGTAAATCTGACGGAACAGCCGGCTTTTGATGTGAACCGGATCAAAGATATTCTGAAGGTGGAGCAGAAACAGGTGCCAGTGGAAGGCCAGCTGCTGGCCCTTGCCGGATTTATCAGGGACCGGTATGGCTCCACGATGAATGAAGCGCTAAAGACAGTTCTGCCTGTCCGGAAAAAGATTAAGTCAGTGGAGGAACACTGGCTTAATTTTACTATGGACCACCAGTCTGTCATGGATATTCTCCATGAATACGAACGGAAGCATTATGTGGCGAAGGTACGGCTGATCCGGGGGCTTCTTGCCGAGGGAGGCACGATGACGAGAAGGCAGGCAGACCGCCAGTACCAGGTAAAAAAGCCAGTGATCGACAGTCTGGTAAAGGAAGGGATTCTTTCTGTGACCAGGGAGAAGAAATACCGGAATCCTCTGGAATCTCCCAGACAGGAACCAGATGTCACCAAGGTGTTGAATGAAGAGCAGAGTGAGATCGTAGAGGATTTTACGAAGGAATATCAAAGCGGCCTGCGGAGGCCATACCTTCTGTATGGGGTTACCGGAAGCGGAAAAACGGAGGTGTTTATTCGTTTACTAGAGACCGTACTGGCGGAGGGAAAGCAGGCAATTGTATTAATCCCGGAGATCGCTCTGACTTTTCAGACCGTATCCCGGTTCCGCCAGGCATTTGGTGAGAGGGTTTCCGTCATTCACTCCAGACTCTCGGAGGGGGAGCGCTACGATCAGTATGAGCGCGCCAGAATGGGAGAACTAGACATTATGATCGGACCCAGATCAGCACTGTTTACTCCTTTTGAAAGACTGGGAGCCATCATCCTGGACGAGGAGCATGAAAACAGCTATATCAGCGAAGGAGTTCCCCGCTATCACAGCGATGAAGTGGCGTTGTTCCGCGCCAGCCAGACAGGAGCCAGTGTGATCTTTGGTTCCGCGACGCCATCGGTAAAAAGTTATCTAATGGCTAAAAATGGAAGATATAAGGAGTACCGGCTGACCAGGCGTGCCGGAGACGCCCTTCTACCGGATATCCATGTGGTAGACCTAAGACAGGAGTTAAAGGAAAAAAACCGTTCAGTATTCAGCCGCATACTCCGGCAGAAGATCTTAGACCGTCTGGAGAAGAAAGAACAGATCATGCTTTTTATCAACCGTAGAGGGTACGCGGGCTTTGTTTCTTGTAGAAATTGTGGAAATGTGTTACAATGTCCTCATTGTGATGTATCCATGACGGCACATAAAAATCATCTGGGAGAGGTAGATACACTGGTCTGCCACTACTGCGGACATGCCGTCAGAATGCCGGAGAGGTGCCCGGAATGCGGATCGCCGTATATCGCAGCATTTGGTCTGGGAACCCAGAAGGTGGAGGAGATGCTTCAGCGGCAGTTCCCGATGGCGAAGGTCCTGCGGATGGACGCGGACACCACTTCCGGGAAACATGGCCATGAATCTGTTTTGTCCGGATTCCGGGAGGGAAGGGCGGATATTCTCATTGGAACCCAGATGATCGTGAAGGGACATGATTTTCCCAATGTAACGCTGGTGGCGGCACTGGCGGCAGACATGAGTATGTTTGAAAACGATTACCGCAGCAGTGAGAGAACCTTTCAGCTGCTCATGCAGGCCAGCGGCAGGGCGGGAAGAGGTCAGAAGCAGGGGGAAGTGATCATTCAGACCTACCGTCCGGACCACTATGTGATTCAGAGCGTGGCTGCTCAGGATGCAGAAGTTTTTTATGAAAATGAACTTGCGTTTCGGCGTATGTTAAGCTATCCCCCCTACTTTTCTATGCTTACGGTCCGTCTCTTTTCGGAGTACCAGGAAAAGGGGCTGGCATGTGCCAGAGAGCTTGCGGATGCGGTCCGGAGAAAGTTCGGCAGTCTGGCTTTAGTGGTGGGTCCTGCCGACGATGCAGGAAAAAAAAGAAAAGACCAGTTTGGTTTTACATTTTTTGTAAAAGCTGGGGAGCTTGCGCAGATCGAGACCGTAAAAGCGTGGGTGGACCAGGAGTTTGAGAAAAAGAAATATGCCTGTTATATCCAGTATGAAGTGGACTGATCAGGGTGTATTTGGAATGGAGGAAAAATTATGGCACTGAGAAATATACGCGAAATTGGCGATGATATTTTGTACAAGAAAGCAAAAGAAGTAAAAGAGATCACGGAAAAAACCAGAGAATTGATCGATGATATGCTGGAGACGATGTACGAGGCAGATGGAGTAGGACTGGCGGCACCACAGGTTGGCGTCCTGAAGCGTATCGCGGTGATTGATGTGACGGCGGAACAGGACAGCCCTATCGTCCTTGTAAATCCAGAGATCATTCATACCGAAGGAGAACAGAGAGGCAGTGAGGGATGTCTCAGTGTTCCTGGGAAGGCAGGGATTGTTACGAGACCGAATGTGGTTCGGGTGCGTGCCTTTGATGAAACGATGCAGGAATTCGAGATCGAGGGAGAGGAACTGCTGGCAAGGGCGCTGATTCATGAGATCGAGCATCTGGACGGTCAGCTCTATGTAGATAAAGTGGAAGGGGAACTGATAGACGTCGGTGAGGATGAGGAATAAGGGGGAGACAGATGGATGTTATATTTATGGGAACACCAGATTTTGCTGTTCCGGTCTTAGAGGCGCTGATCAATTCTGAAGGACATCAGGTCACAGCTGTGGTAACCCAGCCGGACAAAGCGAGAGGACGCAGCGGCAGCCTGAGCTTTACACCGGTCAAAAAGGTGGCGTTGGAACACGATATTCTGGTGTATACGCCTAAAAGTGTAAAGGATTCTGAATTCGTGGAAGTTTTGCGGGGGATTTCCTGTGATGTGATCGTCGTTGTGGCATTTGGCCAGATCCTGTCCAAAGAAATATTGGAACTGCCTGCCTATGGGTGCATCAATGTCCATGCTTCTTTGCTGCCGAGATGGCGGGGGGCGGCGCCCATCCAGTGGTCCATCCTGGAAGGGGATGCAATGACCGGTATTACAACGATGCAGATGGACGAAGGCCTTGATACCGGGGATATACTGCTGAAAAAAGAGATCCCGCTGACGGCAGAAGAGACGGGAGAGAGCTTGTTTGAAAAGCTCTCTGAGATAGGAGGCCCCCTTTTGCTGGAGACACTGGAGCGGGCAGAACAGGGGACACTGGAACCTGTTACACAGAAGGATGAGGAGAGCACCTATGCAAAAATGCTCACGAAGGAGCTTGGCAGGCTGGATTTCTCCTGGAAGGCAGAAAAACTGGAACGGTATGTCAGAGGACTAAATTCCTGGCCCAGTGCCTACACGGAATTCCGGGGAAAGATGTTAAAGATCTGGCGGGCAGAGGTGGTACCTGAAAATACAGACCTGGCGCCGGGAACGGTGGCAGAGGTGGTAAAGGACAGTTTCAGCATCCAGACCGGTGACGGACTTCTCCGTCTTCTGGAGATCCAGCTGGAAGGGAAGAAGCGGATGTCTGCCGGTGACTTTCTGCGAGGGATGAAGATACAGAATGGAGAGACCTTGTGAGAAGAGCAGTCTTTGATATTGTTTATGGAACACTGGAGCAAAATGGGCATAGTGACGAATGGTTCCACCGGGTGGCAGAACAAGACTCTGCCAGAGGCCGGAACTGGCAGGAGAAAGGATTTATACGAAGAGCATCTTATGGGACGATAGAACAGGCAGCAGCCTCGGACCGCGTCATCGACCTTTTTTCTAAAACTCCGGCGGCCCGGCTCAAGCCAGCGATCCGCACGATACTGCGCATGGGCATTTATGAGCTCTGGTATATGAATTCTGTCCCGGCGGCAGCCACCTGTAATGAGATGGTAAAGCTGGCAAAGAAAAAGAATTTTCAGGGACTGGCGGGCTATGTCAACGGGCTGCTCCGCAATGTGGCGCGGGCAGATAAAGAGGAACTTTGCGGGAAGGTTCTGGGGAAATGCCAGGGGGAGACCGAAAAGCTGGCGTTTATTTATTCTGTGCCGGAGGGGCTGGTCCAGCTGCTGACAGAAGCTTATGGAAAAAAGACAACGGAGAAGATTCTGGCCTCCTTTGAGTCGGAAAATCCGCTGACGATCCGTGTCCAGACGATGAATGCAAGTGCCAGTCAGGTACTGGACAATCTCACTAAGGCAGGAATTCAGGCGGTTCCCTGTCCCTATGTCAGTCATGCTTTCCGTCTGTCTGGTGTGGAGCGGGTGGAGGAGCTGCCCGGTTTTGCAGAAGGGCATTTTATCATTCAGGACGAAAGCTCCATGCTCCCGGTGATGGTTTCCGGGATCCGTCCGGGAGATTCTGTGGTGGATGTGTGCAGCAGCCCTGGTGGAAAAGCACTTTATGCGGCGGATCTGCTGGAAGGCACCGGTATGGTCAGCGCCAGGGATGTCTCTGAATATAAGCTGCATCGGATCCGGGAAAACGTACAGCGGTTAAAGGCAGAGAACATAGAGATCAAGCTCTGGGACGGCAGGGCAGCGGATCCGGAATGGGAAGAAAGGGCCGATGTGGTGATTGCGGACGTACCATGCTCCGGGATCGGTGTAATTGGCAGAAAACCAGAGATCCGTTATACGGCAGTACAGAATGCGCCAGAGCTGCAAAGGCTGCAGCGGAACATCCTGCGGGGGTCTGTAAGGGCGCTCAGACCGGGCGGGACGCTGATCTACAGCACCTGCACTGTGAACCCCGCAGAAAACGAAGAAAATGCCCGCTGGATCGCAGAGGAATTCTCTCTGCGTCCGGTGCCCCTGGACAGGGATCTGCCGGAGGAACTGAAAAATAAAATGACAAGACAGGGAATGCTGCAGATATTGCCGGGAATCCATGAGGGAAATGGATTTTTTGTGGCAAAGTTTATAAAGTTGAGAAGACCAATGTGAATGGAAAAGGAAATGAAACAATTTGACTTAAGAAGTTATACGGAACAAGAGATGATCTGTCTCGCGGAGCAGTTTGGAGAGAAGCCATTTCGCGGAAAGCAGCTGTTTGAGTGGGTCCATGGCAGGCAGGTTTCAGATTTTGCCGGGATTAGTAACCTGCCCAGGAAGTTTTTGGAGAATCTGGCGCTGGAACATGAGATCTCCGGAGTTCAGATCAGGAAAAAACAGGTTTCCATGGATCGTGGTACTGCCAAATATCTCTTTTCACTGTCAGACAGAAATCTGATAGAGAGTGTGTGGATGAGGTACCATCATGGAAACAGCGTGTGCATCTCATCCCAGGTGGGGTGCCGGATGGGCTGCAGCTTTTGTGCTTCCACCCTCACGGGACTGACAAGGAACCTGACCGCCGGAGAGATGCTCTCCCAGATCTACGAGATCCAGAATGAAACGGGGGAGAGGGTCTCCAATGTCATCGTGATGGGAATGGGGGAACCTCTCGATAATTATGATAACCTGCTCCGATTTATCCGGCTCGTATCTGCCGAGAGAGGGCTCCATCTCAGCCAGCGGAGCATCACCGTATCTACCTGTGGACTGGTTGACCAGATCCGGCGTTTGATGGAGGAAAAACTGCAGATTACCCTGGCTGTCAGCCTTCACGCCCCCAATGATAAGATCCGGCGACAGACTATGCCAGTGGCAAATAAATATTCCATTGAGGAAATTTTTTCTGTGTGCCGCGAATATATTAATTATACAGGACGGCGTATTACTTTTGAATACAGTATGATCGACGGGGTAAATGACGGCAGGGAGCATGCTCTGGAGCTTGCCAGACGCTGCCATGGCATGAACTGTCATATCAATCTCATTCCGTTAAATGAGGTGAAGGAACGGAAAACCAGACGTTCCAGAGAAGAAAACATAAGAGATTTTAAAATAATACTTGAAAAAAATCGAATAAATGTTACTATAAGAAGAGAGATGGGGAGTGATATCGATGCTGCCTGTGGTCAGTTGCGTAATAACTTTATGGAACAGACTAACTCTGACTAAGGAGGTCAAACTGTGCAAACATTTTCTATAACAGATAAGGGGCGCACCAGAAACACCAATCAGGATTATGTGTTTTGTGAAGAGAATGCAGTTGGAAGTTTCCCGAATCTGTTTATTGTGGCTGACGGTATGGGAGGTCACAATGCGGGAGACACCGCCTCACGGATGTGTGTAGAGGAAGTTGTCTCACAGATTGAACAAAGTACAAAAGTGACACCGATTGGAATCTTTGAACAGGCAGTGGCCGCTGCCAACGAAAAGGTTTTCCAGGCTTCCCTCAGTGATAAGGCACTGAATGGAATGGGGACGACGATAGTCGCCACCGTGGTGTTTGGGGATACCGCCTATATTGTAAATGTAGGTGATTCGAGGCTTTATGTGTGCAAGGATACGTTCAGACAGGTCACGATTGACCATTCTCTCGTGGAAGAGATGGTCCAGTCAGGAAAACTCCAAAAGGAGGATATGCGTACACATCCCAACAAAAATATTATAACACGGGCTCTTGGTACAAACAGCAAAGTGAAGGCAGATTGCTTTGAAATCGAAGTGGACGAGGGGGACGTGCTTTTGTTGTGTTCCGATGGATTGTCCAATATGCTTGAAGATGAAAAGATCGAGAGGATCATTAGGAGCAACAGTGAAAATATGAGTGAAGCAGGAAAACAGCTGGTTCAAGAGGCCAACGAAGCCGGTGGAAAAGATAATATCAGCGTTGTTTTGATCCAGGTATAGAAGGGTGTCCATTTGTGAACGCTTAGAATAGAGAATGGAGGAATTGTTTTGGTAAGTGTAGGAACCATAATCGGTGACAGATACGAGATTGTGGAAAAAGTCGGCTCTGGTGGAATGGCAGATGTATTTCGCGCCAAATGCCATCGTCTCAACCGGTTTGTTGCCATAAAGATCCTGAAGCAGGAATACAGTGAAGATACCAAATTCGTTACGAAATTCCGTGGAGAAGCTCAGGCAGTTGCCTGCATATCACATCCGAATATTGTCAGCATCTATGATGTAGGGGAAGAAAATGGCATGTATTATATTGTCATGGAGCTGATCGATGGTATTACGTTGAAAAAATATATAGAAGAGAAAGGGAAACTTACCGTAAAAGAGGCAGTTGGGATTTCCCTTCAGATCGCCAATGGATTGGATGCTGCCCATCGGCATAATATCATTCATAGAGACATCAAGCCTCAGAATATACTGATCGCCCGTGATGGCACAGCGAAGCTTAGTGATTTTGGAATTGCCAAGGCCGCAAGTTCCAATACAATTACTGCCAATGCCATGGGATCGGTTCATTACATTTCTCCGGAGCAGGCAAGAGGGGGATACAGCGATGAAAAAAGCGATATCTATTCCCTGGGTGTCACTATGTATGAGATGATCAGCGGGACTCTTCCCTTTACCGGAGAGAGTGCTGTGGCCATTGCCCTTTCTCATATTCAGGATGATGCTACACCTTTGGCGGCTATGGATGCCACCATTCCAAGAGGTTTGAGTAATATTGTAAATAAATGTATGCAAAAGAAGACAGAACTCCGCTATATCAGCGCCGCTGACCTTATTGCAGATCTCAAGATGTTTTTGCAGGATCCCAGTGGGGATTACGGTGTCATCGGAAGCCTGTACGAGAATGGGGGAACCATTTTTATGTCCAAGGATGATGTGAATACTTTGAAAAATGCCTCCAGAACAGGTATGACGCCGACAGAAGATTATGGAGCGCCGGAAGAAGAGCCGGAGGAAGAGGAGGAGAGCAAATCCGATGTGGATCCTAAACTGGAGAAAGCTCTTGTCTTTGGAAGCATCGCTGTTGCGATCATCATCGGCTTGGTGGTGATCTATATGCTGGGACGGTTTATCGGACTCTGGGGCAGTTCTGGCGGTGATGAAAAGAATAAAGATAATGAAGTCAAGGTGACGGCTTCTCCTACACCCGGTGCAGCAGAATCCGGAGATTATGTTCTTCCTGATTTTGCAGATCAGCTGAAAGACAGCGTGATCGTAGAGCTGGGCAACGAAGATATAAAATATGAGATTGAAGAAGAAGCATCGGATGATGTTGACAAGGGCAATGTGATCCGGACAGAGCCAGGAGCAGGGTCTAAAGTGGCTGCCGGAAGCACTGTGACTCTCGTAGTCAGCACTGGTGCGGAGCAGATCAGCGTACCGGATACCAGCGGAAAAACCATTACCGACGCCATAACAGCTCTTCAAAAACAGGGATTTTCTGTAAAGCAGGGGGAAGATGTGTATAGCAGAGAAGAGGTTGGCAAGGTGGCATACACGGATCCGGCAGCTGGGAAAAAAGCTGAAAAAGGTGCTACCATTACGATTTATCCAAGTAAGGGAGAGGAAACCAAATTTACCAAGGTACCGAATCTCATCGGTAAGACCAGGAGTGAGGCCAAGGCAGCCCTTAAGACAGCTGGTCTTGTGTATGGAAATGAGACGAAGAATTATTCCTCGACCCAGAAAAACAGGGTGTGTGTTCAGAGTGTTGCCGCAGGCAAACAGGTGGAAGAGGGGACCACGGTGGATGTAACCCTCAGTCTGGGTGAAGAACAGACGTATGTATATAAGGGTTCTGTCACTATCAACAATCCCTTCGAGTATGAGACGGATCCAGCGGCAGAGTTTAGATTTGTGCTTACCCAGGATGGTCAGGATAAAGTCGTAAAGACCGCTACAATGAGCTATCATAATTTTCCATTCCAGTTAGAAGTGGAAGGGGAGAACGCTGGTGCCGCTACTTTAAGTGTGTATCGTGACGGCTCCCTGGTGGCGACCTATAATGTTACTTTGAAGAGGGTTGCCGGCTGATGGAGTTAAAAGGAAAGATTATAAAAGGGATCGCTGGTTTCTATTATGTGAACTGTATGACAGAGACCGGAGAGAAGCTTTATGAGTGCAGGGCAAAGGGGATTTTCCGTAAAGACAAGATCAAGCCCCTTGTTGGTGACGATACAGTGATACAGGTCACTTCGGAGGAAAAGAAGCTGGGAAATATTCAAAAGATCCTGCCAAGAAAAAACAGGCTTATCCGGCCGGAGGTGGCAAATATCGATCAGGCGCTGATCATATTTGCCATGGCAGAGCCGCAGCCCAATCTGAATCTTCTGGATCGTTTTCTGGTGATGATGGAGATGCAGGGCATCGACACCGCCATCTGTTTTAATAAGTTAGACATTGTTACGAGGGAAGAAGAAGCATGTCTGCTGGCAGCATATGAAAAATGCGCCAGCAAAGTACTTTTCGTCAGCAGCCGGGAGAACATCGGCATGGATCAAATCTGCCAGCTGCTGGAGGGCAGGACAAGCGTCCTGGCAGGACCTTCTGGTGTGGGAAAATCCAGTATACTCAATCAGATTTTTCCAGAAGCAGCTTCCCGGACCGGAGAGGTCAGTGAAAAGATCGGAAGGGGAAAGCATACCACGAGACATTCCGAACTTTTTTGTGTGGGAGAGGGGACCTATCTGTTTGATACCCCGGGATTTAGTTCCCTGCGGGTTCCCGAAATAGAGAAGGAAGAACTTAAGAATTACTTTACGGAGTTTGCCCCTTATGAGGGTGGCTGCCGTTTTATGGGATGTACCCATACCCATGAGCCGGACTGTAAGGTCAAGGAAGCGCTGAACCAGGGACAGATCAGTCTGGTGCGCTATGAAAACTACGTACAGATGTACGAGGAGCTGAAGGAGTGGGAAAGGCGTAAATACAACTAAAGGAAAGGTCAGGTATTTTTATGGTTTACAAAATATCACCGTCGATTCTTGCCGCAGATGTATCCAGGTTTGGGGAGGAGCTTGCTGCGGTGAGCCAGGCAGGGGCAGACTATATACATATTGATATTATGGATGGCATGTTTGTACAGAATATTTCTTTTGGCGTGCCGGTTGTAGAGGGAATCCGTAAATGTGTAGACACTTTTTTTGATGTCCATCTGATGGTTCATGAACCTATACGTTATATCCGGGATTTTGCAGAAGCCGGGGCAGATGGTATCACGGTTCATGTGGAGGCTTGTGAGGATCTGGAGTCCACCATCGACGAGATACATAATTATGGAAAAAAGGCGGCAGTATCCATAAAGCCCCGGACAGACATAGACACCATACTGGAAATCCTTCCCAAGGTTTATATGGTGTTAGTCATGACGGTGGAACCAGGCTATGGGGGACAGAAGATACGAAGGGATACCTTTGATAAAATTGTCCGTCTGCGCCAGTACATAGAGGAACACAATTTAGATGTGGATATCGAAGTGGACGGTGGGGTGGATCTGGAAAATGTCAGGGAAGTGCTGGACGCCGGAGCCAATGTGATCGTTGCCGGCACCAAGGTTTTCCACGGGGATGTGGAAGAGAACATGAAGAATTTCCGTAATATTCTGGGGCAGTACTGATCAGCCCTGTTATTAAGATAATGGAGTGCATTTGAGCTTCTGGTGATGGAGAAAAATGCACTCCTTTTTTGCAAGATGCTAATTTTGTTTCAAAACAGGTTAATTTTGTATCGTGTCTTGTTATTGCGTAGGAATTGTGATATATATTCATATATAAAACACAATATGATATGAGAGGTACAGATTATGTATCAGATTGCACTTTGTGATGACGAAACAGAGGAATTGGATAAGGCAGAAAAAATATTAGGCACGTATCGGAAACATCATAAAACATGTGATTTTTCTATCCAGAGATTTACGGATGCGGAAGAAATGCTTCAGAAGGTACTGAAAAATGAATATGCGCCAGATCTGGTATTTATGGATATTTTTTTGTCCGGCAGACTGGGGATTGACGTGGTAAAAGAACTCCGTAAGATGGGAAACGGGTGCTGGATCATCTTTGTGACTACATCTACGGAATATGCGCTGGAAGCATTTCGGGTGGAAGCCCACCAGTATTTTGTCAAACCGGTTATGGAAAAGGAATTGTTTCCCGTTCTTGACAAGCTTTTTGAAAAGACAGGCAGAAGACAGAAAAAATATCTATCGCTGCAGACAGGAAGCAGGATCCATAAGGTGTTAATGCAGGATATTGTATTTTGTGAGGCGCAGAAAAAGAGTCAGTGCTTTTATCTGGCGGACGGGAGTCAACTTGAGGTACGGATGACTATGGCGAAGATTTATGATCTGCTTGCCGGCAGTCCGGAGTTTGTGAAAGTGGGCATCAGTTATATCATCAATTTGGATCATGTAGACAGCTTGAATACAAGGGAACTCCAGATGGATAACGGAGAGAAGATATATCTTCCCAGAGGCTCATATCACCCATTGCGGGAGAGCTACTTCGGATATTACTGCGAAGAGGAGAATTAACTCTGATTTGCAAATGGTACCCTGAAAAGTGCAGTTTGTTCCAAACTACTTTTAATACATATCTATATTATGTAAAATTAAACCAGTACATAAAAGTTTTTAGAAGTGCTGGTTTTTTGTGCTGGTATTTGGAATGGAGGGAGAAATGTTAGGAGGTTCTGTCTGGGTAGCGGCCCTGCGTAATGTTATGGCAGCAGGATTGATGATGGCAGTATTTCTTATGCTGGATCGTCCCAGGCTGAAGAAAACGATTTGGTGTTATGCCCTGTTTGGTCTGGCGGCGGTAGTCTGTTTCAGTTTGTGGTATCTGGCTGACAAAGAAAGTTTTGTGCGGTTTTCAGGCATGCTTTTATTACCGGTGATGGGGATCTTCTGTGTAAGGATGAGCCGGGATACCTTATATCTTTCTCTGTATAAGCTGACGATTGGATTTTACCTGCTGTCCCTGACGGTGTTTTGCGGCATTGATGCCGCGCGCATCTGGTTTGGGGAGGCAGTATGGGCAGATATTGTGATTCGTCTGATAATGACTGTTGTCATTCTTTTTCTGATTGCCTTTAAGGTCCGCAGAAGTTTTCTGGAGGGGATTGATTACCTGAGGGAGGAGATGGACTGGTTCAGTAGTGTTACCGTAGTCCTTTCGATACTGATCGCTGCCATTGTGGCATTCTGGCCGGGGCGGCATGATTTTTCCATGTTTCATGTGGTTAGGACAGTGCTGCTGTTTTTTATGGCAGGAATCATTCAGTATACGGTGTTCCAGCTTTACCTGCACAGGGGAAAGGAATGGCGTTATCAGGTGGAGAAGGAGTTACTGGAGACCAATGAACGCTTTATTCACCGCCAGCTGGAGCTGATGAACGAGTCAAAGGAACAGACGGCGAGGATCCGGCATGATATCCGCCATCACTGTCTTCTGATTGAAGAATATATCCGGAATGGGGAAAATGATAAACTGCTTACCTATGTGAAGCAGTACAGGGAAGATGTGGAGAGCCAGGAACCTGAGTGTATCTGTGGAAATGAAACTATCAGCAGTATTCTGACCGTTTATGCCAGGCGGGCAAAAAAGGAAGATATCGAGGTGACCATGCAGGCTCAGGTACCAGGGGATATTGCTGTCCGGGATACGGATCTGGTTGTGATCATTGCCAATATTTTTGAAAATGCGATTCATGGCTGTATGGCTTCCCATTTGCCGGAGAAGAAAATCCATATTCAGATCGCCCGTAAGGGAAAGAAGATCGTAGTCCAGTGCAGAAATACCTGCGGGAAGGACATAAGGCTGAAAAACGGAGTGCCGGTGTCAGACCGGGGCATCGGGATATCCAGTGTGTTAAAGGTAGTGTCTTTTTATCATGGGGAGGCGGAGTTTTCAGTAGAAAATGGGATGTTTATCGCCAGAATTCTGTTGAATCTTCCACAGGACCAGTGAAAAGAATAGAAATGGAGAGGCAAGTTATGAGAAAGACGATTAAAGGAAAATTGACGATCAGTGTCATATTTATTGTTGCGGCAAGTATTATACTGACAACGGTGGGAATTGTCATCGTGGCAGGGAAGCATTTGATCCAAAATCAAACGGAGGCTGTGCAGCTGAATGCGGACCGGTATGCCGGAGAGATCAATACATGGATCGAAAATGAGAAAATGCTGGCGGAGGGAGCAGCCAACAGTATCGAGGCGGCCGGAAATAAGGAAGATGCGTTTATCCAGTCTGTGATGGACACCTATTCAGAAGGTAGGGAAGAGCTGTTAAATCTCTATTGTGGCACAAAAGACAGTAAGTTTATCCAGTCCAACCGGGATGCTGAAATACCTGAGGGATATGATCCGGTACAGCGTGGCTGGTATCAGCAGGCCGCGGAAAAAAAGACCACCATCGTGACAGATCCCTATTGGGATGTTATCACCAACCAGATGTGTACCACCATCGCATCACCTGTTTACATAGAAGGAGAGCTGGAAGCAGTCATTGGTCTGGATGTGACGCTGGGTACTGTAACGGACCTGACCGGAAGCATCAATTATGAAGAGGGGGTATATGGATTTCTGGCGGACAGCAGCGGGCAGTATGTGGCCCACAAGAACAAAGATTACGAGCCAAAAGAGGACAGCGCGGTGAAAGTCGCGGATATTATGCCAGGACTGGCTGATCTGATGGGTGAGACGGAACATGGTGTGGTAAAAAGGGAGGACTACGATGGAAGGAAATGTTATTTTGCGGTCTCGGTCATTGAGGGCAGCAGCTGGAAGCTGGGCGTGGTGGTACCGACTGCCAATGTCTTAAGTTCCCTGACAGCCATGCTTGCGGTGGCGATCGTGGTGGCGCTGGTGGTCATCGCCCTTGTCACTGTGTTTATGGCGGGGCTGATCGGCAGGATGCTGGCACCGGTGCAGACATTAAAACAGTTTGCATCGGGAGATTTTTCCGAAAATACAGTCAGTGAAAAGGGAATTCCCAAAGAATATAAAGATGAGACGGAGCAGATCCGCAGGGCGACGTCGGAGGTAAAACAGCAGATCCGGGGCATTATTCTTAATACGAAAGAGGAAGCAGAGAGCATTGGAACCATCGCGGAGGGGACGTCTGCCGAGATGGCGGTGCTGACCCAGGGGATCTCGGATATCCTGAGTTCTGTGGTGCAGGTGATGAAGCAGACTACCGAGGCAAATGAGCTGGCGGAGAGTATAAAGATCACAGGACAGGAAATAGGTGTTTTGGTAGAAGACGTGGCAAAGAAGGCGGGAGAGGCGGCAGAGCAGTCAAGTGATATCATGAACCGTGCCGGAAAACAGCATGAGAATTCAGAAAGATCGGAGAGGGAAGCGGTTTCTCTCTACAGTGAGACGAAAACCGAACTGGAAAAGGCCATTGCGGACAGCCAGAGGGTGCGGGATATAGATACGCTGACGGAGGAAATCCTTTCCATTAGTTCCCAGACGAACCTTCTGGCACTGAATGCCTCTATTGAGGCGGCGAGAGCCGGAGAAGCGGGGAAGGGATTTGCCGTGGTGGCAGATGAGATCCGTCAGCTGGCGGACAATTCCAGAGAAGCTGTGGATAAGATCCGGAAGGTGACAGAGGATGTGGTACAAAACGTATCGGTGCTGTCCGGCAGATCCAGGGAAGTATTAGAATTTATGAACGAAAAGGTGATGAAGGACTATCAGGGCATGACGGAGCTTGCCGGAATGTATAAGCAGGATGCCGCATTTTACAGCGGAATCTCCGGTGATCTTGGGACCGCCTCCAGACAGATGAGCGCCAGCATGGAGGGGATCAATGCATCGATCCGGTCCATCGCAGCCCTGGTGGGAGAGATCGCGGTGTGTATGCAGGGGATGGAACAGTCTGCCCAGAGTTCCAATGAAAATTCTAATGCTGTGCTGGAGAAGATGGAAGAACTATTCCGGCTGAGTGAACTTTTAAACCAGACTGTAGCATCTTTTAAAGTCTGAGTGGAATATATTTGTCTGGTAGAGTGGAGAAATAAATAGTATACAGGCTCATTTTTGCAAAGAAGTACTGGTGCAGAAATGAGCCTTTTATATGTTAGAGGGCGGCTCAACGGCACAGTGAAACAGTGTTCAAAATCGCGCCGCCAGGCCAGAAAGGGCTGTCTGACTGATCGGATATATTACCTTTTATTCCGATTCTGGGGAGGTTTCGTTCATGGATAACAATGCCTTGGTGGTAGCAAGTATTACTTCCAGCTGTCCGTTGTCACATCGGGTCAAGAGACGTTCTATTTGCTGGTATGTATTATCGGTTATATTTTTGTTTGGATAGATCACAGTATCTGCCGAAAGGTTAAAATAATGTATTACCCTTTCAAAGATCTCGTAACTGGGGTTATTCCGAAACCGCTCAAGGTCTTTTAAATAGGATAAAGAGATATCCAGTATTTCTGCCAATTCCGCCTGGGTAAGTTTTTTATCCATTCGTGCATTCTTCAAAACTGTGCCAAAGGGTTTTGGATTATAATTCATGGTAAAGCCTCCTAATAAGCATGTTAATACCATATATTAAGAAAGTAAAAATGGAGAGGTAATACTTTTTTGGCATGGTGTAAACGTACTTTTGCGGTTTGAATTATACAGCAATAAGAGTGGCTGCAGTTTATGTATCCATGACTGCAAAGGAGGGGGAGTTAAGCGCATGGAATTGAGTAGGGGAAGAAGAATGCCCTTTTAAAAATGATGAACGGGAATTTGTAAAAAATCGAAGAGGTCAGCAGGCTGTTGAAATCCAATTAAACATTATACGGAATATATAAATAGAAATCCTGAATGGGAGCTGCAGAATATTCGCGGATGAAGAATTTTCCGGTACTGACACCCACAAGCGCGGGGAGTTTAATCGTATGATTGAGGAATGCATGGCGGGAAGAATCAATATGGTCATTACCAAGTCCATCAGCCGTTTTACCAGGAACACGCTGGACTGTCTGAAATACATCCGTCAGTTAAAGGATAGGAACATTCCCGTGCTTTTTGAAAAAGAAAATATCAATACAATGGTTTCCAAAGAGGAGGTGCTGCTGACCATCATGGCATCGCTGGCGCAACAGGAGAGCCAGTCCTTAAGCCAGAACGTGAAACTCGGCCTGCAGTACCGTTATCAGCAGGGGCTTGTGCAGGTCAACCATGGTTCCTTGGATACACAAAAGATGAAGAAGGGCGGCTGGTCATCGAGCCAGAAGAGGCGGAGGTTGTAAAGCGGATTTACCGGGAATACCTGGAAGGGGCAAGCCTTGCACAGATTGGAAAAAGCCTGGAGGCAGACGGTATCCTGACAGCGGCGGGGAAGGAGAGATGGCGGCCGGAAACATTGAAGAAAATATTACAGAATGAAAAATATATCGGAGATGCCCTCCAGCAGAAAACTTACACTGTGGATTTCCTTTCCAAGAAACGGGTCAAGAATAACGGCATTGTGCCGCAGTATTATGTGGAGAACAGCCATGAGCCAATCATCCCCCGTGACCTCTATATGCAGGTGCAGGAAGAGATGGTACGGAGGGCAAACCTCCACAGCGGGGCGAAACGGAAGAAAAGAGTGTACAGTAGTAAGTATGCCTTATCAAGCATTGTTTATTGTTTCAAGTGCGGGGATATTTACCGCAGGATTGCTTGGAGCAACAGGGGGAAACATTCTACGGTCTGGCGGTGCTGCACCCGCGTAGAGCATGGACCTAAGAAGTGTGATGCACCGACCATTCAGGAATCGGATTTGCAGAATGCAGTGGTAAAGGCGATTCAGAAAGTGTGGGGTGGAAAGGATGCATTCTTGTCTGTTTTGGAGGAGAATATCAAGACGGTTTTGGAGAACGAAAGTGGGGAGCAGATTGAAGAGATTGACCATAAGCTGGAAGAGTTGCAACAGGAACTTTTGCAGCTGGCAAGTGACAAAAAGGGGTACGGGAATGTTGCAGATGCAATCCATAAACTGAGGGGGCAGAGGCAGAATGTTCTGACACGGGATGTGGTGAGGGATGGCAGGAGGCAGAGGATTGAGGAAATGAGGGATTTTCTGGAGAAACAGATTAATGAACCATTGGGGTATGATGAGCAGTTGGTTCGGAGGCTGGTGGAGAAAGTTACGGTGTATGATGATAGGATGACGATGGAGTTTAAGTCAGGCTTGGAAATAGATGTGGAGAGATAAGGGTTAGGAATGACAAATTGCCTTGCAGTTCGACAATGGATTGCAAGGTTTTTTGTAGTTCGACAAAGTATGGTGTAGCCATATTGTGTTATAATTAAAAAAAATTATAATAATACATACTGGGGTAGATTAGGTAGAATAATTATAATAGAAAAAATATTACTTGCAAAGTTTAACTTACATTTTATGCATATTTGAATTTGTATGCAGAACAATATAGTTTGGATTCTATTCTTAAGGATATATAGTTAATTTTGTGTATTAATTAAGGAGAAAGTCATGAAAAAGGAAGTAGAAGTTAAATATAAGATTTCAGCAGATAAATATGAGCATATTAAAAATATTCTAGAAAAAATGGATAAGGAGTTTAACTATTTAGAACAAAAAGATAGTTATTATTGTCAGACAGATTTTTTCCCTAATATAAAGTCAATTCCATACTTATTAAGAATACGTGAGGAAAACAATAAGAACACTTGGATGGCCTATAAAGCGTTAGTAGAAGATCGGTCTAGTTGGGTAGAATTAGAAACGGGTGTTGAAAGTCCATTTATAATTGATGAGATTTTTCAGAAAATAGGACATTGCAAATTTATGGAAATTAAGAAGCGTAGGTTATCTTTTCATGTTGGATCATTTGAAATAAATCTAGACGATGTTGATAAATTAGGGCTTTTTATAGAAGGTGAATTTTTTCACGAAGATATATCTTATGGTAAAAAGAAAATTATAGATTTTATGGAAAATAATTTGGGATTATCCCCCAAAAACAGAATCAACGATGGATATGTTAACCTTATGAAAAAATATTATGGTTATATTTAGTTTTTCCTGATTAAAGATAGGTTTTAATGAAATAGAAATTTATATTAAAAAGATAACATTCTTGTTTATTGTAAAAGGAGTTTAATAGAATGAAAATAAAATTTATTGGTACGGGTAGTTCGATTAATTCTAAAAGAATTGGGGCATCAGTTTTAATAGAAGACAGTATTTTAATTGATGCTCCTCCTGCGGCAAATTCTATTTTGTGGAAAGATAATATAAATTTTGAAAAAATTAGTCATATATTTATTTCACATCTTCATGGAGATCATTATTTTGGATTACCTTTTGTTTTAATGGAATATGGATTGAAAAAGAAAGTATCAGAATTAAAAATTTATGGACCACATTCATTAGAGGATAATGTAAAAAATGTGCTACGCCTTGGGTTTCCAAATGAAGATTTTAATATAATTAAAGAAAATAGCAAATCTCAATTTTATAAATTAAACAATGTTATTAATGTTGAGCCTCTTAGAATAAACGTAAATCCTTTTAAAGTACAACATTTAGATATGGAAGCATATGGATTTATTGTAGACAATGCTTGCAGTAAAACATTAATTACAGCGGATACGGAGTTATTTGAAGGATTAGAAAAAAATATAATTGATTGTGCTTGTATTATAATTGATGGAACTACATTGAAAGGTGGTTTGAAAGGGCATATTTCTTTTGAAGAAATAGAAATGCTCGCAGAAAGATTTCCACTAAAAAAATTTTATATTACTCACAGAGGTGAATACAGTTATAAAAACAAAAAAAATAATATTTTTTTACCTATAGATGGCGAAGTTATTAATGTATAGAGATCGTGTTAAAGATGATAAAATTATTAAAAGCATTAGGATTTGTTTTAACAACAATAATAGGTGTGGTTTTAGGAGATTTATATTCTAAAACCACGCATCTTGGAAAAATAGCAACTATACTTTTTGGAATTGCTGTAGCTTTTTTATACATTTTGATAATGATATTTCTTAGATATAGAAAAAAGAAGGTATCTTACGAAAAAATAGATAAGTTTTTAGAAGAAAGACCATTATGTACTATCGAAGAGGCTGATCGGACTCTTTTAAGAAATGATATCAATTCAACATATAGGGCACGTTGTATATACCAAATTAGATTAAAACACCATATAAATTGGATTGATGCTATTTACTGGGGCTTTATGGGAGAATTGGCTGAGTTAGGAGTTGAATGCATTATATTAATTCATGATACTGAATTTTATGCACAAGATGTATCGATATATACTGCACAACAAAGAAAATATAAATTTGATTTGAAAATGATGTGCAAATGGATAAAAAAAATATCGAATAATAGAGTTAAAATTGTT
Source organism: Eubacterium sp. (assembly GCA_022791495.1). Lineage (GTDB taxonomy): Bacteria > Bacillota > Clostridia > Lachnospirales > Lachnospiraceae > Eubacterium_F. Next base: position 17,830 of record JAAVZE010000014.1, on the reverse strand, counting down.
ATAGCAAGTAAATATTATAAAAGTACAAGGCATAATTCGAATTTCATCAATGTTCTTTATAATTCTTTTTTGCCGTTCTTAGCTAACAACTATAAAAACCTTTTTTGCGATAGTAAAGAAAAAGGAATACATAATATCCGCTACATTTTAGGGTTGTGTATGCTTTGTAATATGAAATATAAGGGTGTATTGTTATCTGTAATTTGGAGTGGAAGAAAAGATGTATTTGAACAATATGTCAAAGAGCATGGACATTTTATTGGGAATTTTGTTTATACAATTTTATGCAAAACATACTATGAATCTAATAATAGTGTGCCGAAAAAAACTACAAGCGAGAATGAATTGTATTTTGATGGTACAGAAAAAAAGATTAAATTATTATTAAAAGAAATGAACAGTGAAATGTTGGAAGATATCAAGCGGTATGTATTCCATGAAAAAGAGAAAAATAATATGGGTACCGAAGAACTGAGAGATTATATTTGTAAGAAAATACTGGAGTATCAAAGAAAGATTAACGAGGTACAAGACAATGGATAAAAGATATCATTATGAGCGATTTAAGTATGTTTTCTTATATATTACAGAAAGATGTCAATTAAAATGTAGACATTGTTATATGGGAGAACGATTAGATGAAAAGAAAGAAATGGATATAATTCAAGCTAAAAATATTCTTACAACTTGTAGAAACTTAGGAACAACACATCTTACTATATTAGGTGGAGAACCTACATTACATAATAATTTATTACAAATAATACAAATAGCAGCACAAAATCATTTTGATTCAATATGTATAGATACAAATGGGGTATGTATTGATAAACTTATCCAAATAGAACCAGCATTACTTCATGAAATAAGAATCAGTTTAGATGGTGCAACAAGTGATTCAAATGATTATATTAGGGGTGATGGGGTTTTTAGAAATGTAATAAGAAATGTTGAAAAATTAATTACTAGAGGGTATAATGTAGTTTTTACATGTACAATACAGAAAAGAAATATAAATGATGTTTTAAAAGTAATAGATCTGGCTGAGAGTATGGATGTTGGAAAAGTTAATTTCCATGTAATGAGTTCTGAAGGTAATGGTAAGGATATAGAACATTTGGCTATAAGTGCGGACGAATGGCGAGATGTATGTAATAAAATTGAACAGTATGAATCTAATGTTAAAGTATGGTATCCACCTGCTTGGTCAATAAAAGAAGAAATTGAGAAATATGAAATGCAAGGGTTTCAAGGTTGTTTAGGATATTCTATGGATAGGTTATCTGTAATGCCAGATGGGAAAGCATATATTTGTTCGCTATTATTTGATTATCCATACAACTTTTTTTATTTTGATAAAGAGGGAAATTTATCGATAAATAAGAAATGGAATGAGATGGATATGTTTTTTGAAAATATTACAAGTCAACAAAAATTGCTTGAAGCAGGTTGTCCAGCTGAAATGTTATTAGGCGAAAAGAAGATGGGTTATGTATCATTGTGTAGATGTTGGAAGGCACAAATTGATTATAATGTAACTTCGTAAAAACATATCATGCAAATCACGTTTTTATTTTTTTGAAGAGAATATAATTTTTGTAATTTGACTCTTATAATGTCTTTTTAAGAGTAAAGTAAGAAATATCACAGAGACATTTGTTGATCATATAATAATACTTATGATTTTAAAATTTGCATCTTCATAGGAATCGACTTTGAAATGCTTTATGAATGTTACCATATATTTATTTTCTCACATTCAGATATTTAAGTATGGAGGAACAAAGATGGGTAAGCTAATCAGTTTATCAAAAAAATACTATACTGAAAAAATAAAAACATTGCTAAAATTATATAAAGAAAGGGTGCCAATTCCAGATACAATTTTATTATCCTCTGATGATGTGAATCAAAAAAATAAATTAATGCAGTATGCATTAGAGTGGAAATCAGAGCGTTTTTATTTAAGATTTTGTTTTTCGGACATTGACTATCCGCATTATTACTCTGCTACACCAATGCTGAGTGAATTAGGGTGTTCATTCAATAAATTGCATGCACAAATGCAAAATAAGTCTCATTTTGATATTATTTGTCAACCACTGTTAGATAAAATTGAATGGTCAGGCGGTATAATTGCATATAATCACAAATTGTATATTGAGTTTGTATATGGTATGGGTGCCTTATTATTTAGAAATGGAAGAATTTATGGAAGAATTTTGATAGATGAGGAAAAAGAAAAAAATAAATTTTATCGACAGGATACTGCTTTGCATCTGATTGATGGAGAAGTAAAAGAAACAAAAATTAATATTGATAATTTTGTGATACCACAATTTTCAGAAATAGTACATAATATTACTTTTTGTAATGATATTTTGTATGAATTTGGCATTTCAAATAATAAAAATATTTATTTTTTTGATGGAAAAAAAACGCATTCTTTTATTTTTTTTGAAAAAATAAATAATATTTATTCAGAAAATGTAGTATTAGAAGAAGAACATTTAACATCTAAATGTTTTAAAACGGAATATCCTATGTTAAAGGATTTGAAAAACATCCATGAGAATATGATTGTTTATATTGAAAAAGGTGCCATTTTATCACATTTATGTAGTTATATGGTGCAAAAAGGATATAAATGGATTTTTTCTAATATATAAATTTATTGTAATATATACTATTCTATATAGATTTTTAAACAAATGTTTTATAGGAGAAAAGTTTTTTCGATAAACAATTAAATGTATAAAGTTTCTATTTCTTGTGCAGAGTTTTGTGTAACAGTAAAATTATTTTATCTAAAAATTTATTCTACATAATTTGAGAAGCTCTAGTGATTATCTTTTTTAGTTATATATTAGGTAGATATGTTTTTACAATCTGAAAACTAATAAATAGTTGTAGATATGTTTCCTAATACGACCTTATATATTAGCGTACTTCTTATCCTCTCGTGCCAGACTGTCTTGAGAAATATATCAATATAACTATTAATCTGTTAATGTAGAATTATAAATAAACTAATTTATTAATGACAATTAAATAGAATACTTATATATAAAGAAAAACCCTCCCTTTGTCCTATCATCCAGGGTAAAAAATTCAATTATGACAAAAATTTCTATATCCCCAATATATATCTCCTTATCCCTCTTTGTCTTATCTTATTATTCCCTGTCAAATTAACATTGCAACCACTTTTATTTATGTGTATAATAAAATAAAAATACATGTTACAAAGTAAACGGTAAATACGTTTACGTTACAAAGGAGACTTTATGCAATTTACATGGAAAGATATTGAACAGCACGTTGCCGCCTGTACCCGGTGTCCATTGAGCAGGACCAGGAACCAGGCTGTCATGGGACGTGGAAATTATCAGGCTGATCTAATGCTGATTGCCGAAGCTCCTGGAGGACAAGAAGATCAGCAGGGGATTCCGTTTGTCGGGAGATCGGGGGAAATATTAGACAGCATTTTACAGGATTGCGGACTGGACAGAGATGAACTATACATTACCAACATTCTAAAATGCCACCCTCCTGGTAACCGTGATCCAAAGGAAGAGGAAAAAGAAGCATGTTTTCCATATCTGAAGTATGAGACGTTCCTTTTAAAACCTAGAATTATCGTGTGTCTTGGCCGTGTTGCCGCGCAGCGTATTATTTCGCCAGATTTTAAGATTACAAGGCAGCATGGCACCTGGATACACCGCAAAGACTGTGCGTTGACTGCGACGTATCATCCCTCTGCCATCCTGCGGGATCCTTCCAAGTATGAGATCGCGAAAAGAGATTTTATGGAAATTGTGAAAAAACGAGGAGAACAAGGAAGCATTAGTTAGCTCGGAGGCACGAATTATGACATTTCAATACTGCCCGCATTGTGGGAAGAAATTAATAAAAAAAGAAATAGGGGATGAGGGATTTATTCCTTTTTGTGAGACCTGCGATGTCCCTTTGTGGGATATGTTTACCACAAGTGTTATTGCAGCTGTTGTAAACGAGCAGGATGAGATCGTACTGTTGCGGCAAAATTATGTTTCGGAAACGAAATATGTATGCGTAGCCGGAATCATGAAGATGGGGGAATCGGCAGAGGACACGGTTGTCCGGGAGATAGCAGAAGAAATTGGTTTAACGGTGAAGAAAGTGGAATACATAAGAAGTTATCCCTATGATAAGAAGGAGATGCTCATGCTGGGCTATAAGGCGGTTGTAGATAAAAAGGATTTTACCTTGTCAGGAGAAGTTGATTCTGCTGAATGGGTCAAATTTGGCGAAGCGTTGCCGCTTCTCCGGGATGGCAGCATTGCCTGGCAGCTGGTAAAAGAAGTCATTGAGAGATAGAACTCCTGTTAATGGGCTGTATTTTTTGTGTCGGTGTTCAGGGAGTGGAATAAAATGAAGTAAGAAAGTTGTCGAAGGAACCTTACGATGGGAAATAGAATATCTCTTGAATCAGAGGCAGTGGAGGTCGCGAATGCTAACTCTAAACCGCCTTTGATTTTTCAGATGCCGCCATGGAAGGGGCGGGAAGTTCTGGAGAAGGCGCAGAATGCGCCGGTGTGTATGTATCCGGCTGGAGTCAGGCAGATTGCCGTGAATACGGGGGAATGGGGGGAGATCCCAGTCTATATAGTCTGCCCGGAATATATTACGTCTCCAGCAAATGTGATTTTTTATATTCACGGCGCAGGATGGGTATTTGGAAGCTTTCATACTCATGAAAAGCTGGTGAGGGAATTGGCTGCAAGGACAGATTCTATCGTGGTATTTCCGGAATACAGCCGTTCGCCGGAAGCACGTTATCCAGTGGCCATCGAACAGTGTTATAATGTGTTATGTAGGCTCTCATCGATTCTGGAAAAGATGGACATTTGCATGAACCCGTGTACTCTTACTGTAGCAGGGGACAGCGTGGGGGGAAATATGACGATTGCCATGACAATTATGGCAAAAGAAAGAAAGGGGCCCTATATACAAAAGCAGCTCTTATATTATCCCGTTACAAATGCCTGCTTTTGCACAGATTCTTATCGCCAGTTTGCCGAGGGGTACTATCTCTACCGGGAAGGGATGAAGTGGTTCTGGGATCAGTATACCATGTCGCCATGTGATAGGAATGAGATCACGGCATCTCCCCTCAGGGCGGATACCTGGCAGCTGAAGGGGCTTCCCGAGGCGATGATTTTAAATGGAGAGGCGGATGTTCTTCGCGATGAAGGGGAGGCGTATGCCAGAAAGCTGCGGGAAGCCGGGGTGGATGTAACAGCAGTGAGATTTCAGGGGATGATCCATGATTTTGTCATGCTGAATGCACTGGATGAGACGAAGGCATGCCGTGCGGCAATGGATACTTCTGTTGCCTGGATCAATAGAAAAAAACGTTGTCAGGATCATTGCAGATAAATTGTACGATACAAGTGATAAATAGAAGAGAGGAAGGCAAAGAAATGTTTAGAGAAATGCGTAGAAAAAGACAGCTTTTAAGCGACGAAGAGAGTATTGAAATACTTAAAAATGGAACTTCCGGCGTGCTGGCATTACTAGGGGATGAGGAATACCCCTATGCCGTACCCATCAGTTATATTTATGAAGATCATAAGATATTATTTCATGCCGCAAAAGAAGGCCATAAAATAGACGCCATACGAAAATGCAATAAAGCATCCTTTTGTGTAATTGCCCAGGATAAGATTGTCCCAGAAGAATATACGACTTATTATAAAAGCGTGATTGTATTTGGGAAAATTCGGATACTAGAAGATCAAGATGAAATAGGTCGTGCAATAGAAAAGCTGGCAATCAAATATCACCCTGAGGACAGCGGAATAAACAGGAGCCAGGAGATCGCCAGGGGATGGAGTGCCCTGTGTATGATAGAATTGTCTATTGAGCACATGACAGGCAAAGGTGCAAAAGAAATTATAAAGAAATAAATTTAAAATTTTTGTATAACTGCCTGTTTACAAAATGCTGTAAACAGGCGCTTTTTTAGTGGTTTTGTCGATGTGTGTCGAATGGTGTCGAACGAATTTTCTTGTTAGGAGAGGGGGGTATAATTGAATAAAGAATTTGACCATGCTAATGATGGATTAGATGAGAGAAGGGTGTATGTGGAAATCGAAGGAATAGAAATACATTCAGAACGTTTTGATGATATCGTGGAAGATATAAAACAAAGAAATCTTTCAAGAAATAATATGTCTAAACTGATAATAGGCACTGGGCTTTCAATCCTGTATGGAATACCAGGGATGAAAGAATTAGCAGAACATTTAGATAAGGAAATTGATAAAAAAAAATGATAAAGACCTGAAAAAAATGTGGGCTGGTCGTTATAATAATATAAAGACAAAAGGCTTAGAAGCGGGACTTGTAGATCTTTCGCAAGAAGAAAGTAAATTAGTGGATTTTATAAAGAATTCTACAGCTAAATATATCTTGAAATCAGAGGAAAATCTTCACGATAATATTATAAAAAATAATACTGGATTTAGTCGTCTGTTGGCATATCTAAGCGGTACTGTTACGATCAATAATAAAGTGATCGATATTATGACACCGAATTATGACCGCATAATTGAAATAGTGTGTGATAAACTTGGCATAGGAGTGATAAACGGCTTTTATGGCAGTTTATATGGTAAATTTGATAGAGATTTATTGAGGCATCCTACACAAACTTATAATTGTACAACAAAAAAATGGGTTAGGCTGTTTAAGCCACATGGTTCTATTAACTGGATCAATGAGAATGGAAATGAATATTTGACAAATGATTATTCTGAACTTTCTGAAAAGACAGAGTATATTGAAATAGTTACTCCTGGTAGTTCAAAGTACAGAGAAAGCATGACAAATAATACGTTTCGCTGTATGCGTGAAGAATTTAATGATCTGTTAACTTCGCCAGGGAACTATTCTCTCTTATTTTATGGTTATGGTTTTAACGATGATCATTTTGACACAGCATTAATGGACAGTTTCCAGAGAAATGTTCTTATAATAGCCAAGGATGTAAAAGGAAAAATAATTGATAAGGCGTTAAAAAGAAAAAACATTACTGTTTTTTATCATGAAAATGATAAAGAATATATGATTTATAAGGCTAAAAAATATATGATAGATTTACCCTTATGGGATATTAACGAATTTGCCGATGTTTTCTTTGGCTAAAGGAGGAAATAAATGGTTTCGCAAAATATAAATGATTGTCTGCAATCGGCATGCTGCATTGGTACAGTAGAAAATGTCGATACCAGAAAAATTGTTGTGAGCGTTTCAAATGAGGACGTTCTAATATGTATTAAAAATAAATGACATTGTCATCTTATCAGGAAATAATTCTGATGAAAAACTGATTGGAATTCTTACTAAGGTAACGAAAAAAAGGCTGGAGACTCATGAAGAGGATTCCATGGATGAAGAGATAACTTATTATTCAGATAATTTCTGCGTTGTTCATTTGGTGGGGAGTTTTTACAGCAAATATGGAGCAGGAAAAGGAACTAAATTTAAGCGAGCAATCAATACATATCCAGAGATCAATAGTGAAGTATATCAGCCAAATGAAACCGCCATGAAGATGATCATGAATGCAATAAATAACAGGGAAGCCAGCGATAAAAATCTGGAGATAGGTTGTTTTGCAAGTAATCATGATGTTCCGGCTATTTTAGATGGAAACCGTTTTTTTCAAAGACATGCCTGTATTGTAGGCAGCACGGGCAGTGGAAAATCCTTTACAGTAGCTGAGATATTAGAAAGAGCGGATGAATTACCCCATACGAATATGATCGTTTTTGACCTACATGGAGAATATAATAAGTTGTCTTATGCAGATCAGATTAAAATATGTGATGATCCAGAAGGCCTGCACATTCCATTATGGTTTTTCAATTATGAGGAGATCCACTCGTTGTTTGTGGAATCCTCTGAAGGAACTTCTACAAACCAGCGGGCTGCCGTAATTAATTATATATTAAAAGAAAAAAAGAAATATATAGAGAACAACATGAGTGGCGTTTCAGAAGAAATCGTAACGGCAGATACGCCGGTTCCTTTTTCGGCGAAAGAGCTGATAGCGTATCTGGAGGAACAAAATAGTTTGGAGATCGATACGGGAGAAGAATATAAAAGTGGGGACAAGAAAGGGCAGGCAAAAACTAAAAAGGGGCAGTATTACGATAAACTGACTAATCTCATTACACGTCTGATAACAAAGAGGGATGATAAGAAGTACGGTTTTGTCTTTAATGAAAGAGATACTGCGGATGCTGCCTATCTGAACCAATTTGTATCGAGGATAATGAATAAGAGCCGATTTAGGATAAAGGTAATTGATCTGTCGGAAGTTCCATCTGATATGTTAGCGATCATCATCGGTATTGTAACCAGACTTATATACGACATTCAGTTTTGGATGTCTCCCACTGTGGATGAAGTAAGGCACCCATTGGTTTTAGTTTGTGATGAAGCGCATATTTATATGTCAAATGATATGTCAAAAATGAAGGCAGTTGAGAAAAAGTCGCTGGAGATTTTTGAAAGGATCGCAAAAGAGGGAAGGAAATACGGTATTGGTCTGCTTATCGTTTCGCAAAGACCGGCAGAATTAAATACAACGATCATGTCACAGTGCAACAATATTGTTAGTCTAAAAGTGACAAATGACCGGGACAAGTCTGCTGTGGCGGCGATGCTGACAGATTCCCTAGTCGGCATTGTTGATATGCTGCCCAATCTGGATGTTGGCGAATGCGTAGTCGTCGGCGATGCAATTATGCTTCCATCAAAAATCATCCTAAATAAGCCGAAAGAGGAACCAAGGAGTGCAACGATCGATTTTTGGGACCGCTGGGCTGATGGTTTAGGAACGGTTTTTGATATAGATGCTGCGGCATTGAATCTGATAAAGCAGTCTAGAGGGTAGGGAGATGGGAAGCGAGTGATAAGTGACGGATAATAATTTGTTATCCGTCACTCTCCCCACAAAAAAAGAACCCCTGCCTCGGCAGAAGTCCCTTCATTCCAAGCTCCCATTCAATTTTATCCGTCAATCCGCTCTCTCTCCTATTCTTAAATCCTTCCTTGGATGTTTTGTCCTCAGGATATCCCGCTGTTTTGCCATGGCGACGTGGGTATAGATTTCTGTGACATGGATCGAATTGTGTCCTAGCATTTTCTGGATGTAGCGGATGTCCACATCTGCTTCCAACAGGCTGGTGGCGAAGGTGTGGCGAAACATGTGGGGGGTGATATGTAAATCGATCGAGGCAAGGGACGTATAGCGGTTGATCATTCTGCGGACAGACTGATCGGAGAGGGGAGTCTGGTTCTGATTGGCAAAGAAGTGATCACAGGCCTGCATTTCGGTAAGGTAGGAGCTTTTATATTTCTGTAAGATGCAGTTGACGTCATCATTACCGATCTGAATTTTTCTTTCTTTGGAGCCTTTTCCGTAGATCAGGATACAATTGTCCTGCAGATCCACATCTTTTGGTCTTAAAGAGCAGAGCTCAGAGATCCGGATACCGGTGGCGAAAAGGATTTCGATGACTGCGGCGTCCCGGAGGGCATTTTTGTATTGCTGATAAATAGCGGAAAGAAATGTTTCGATCGTGTGTAGGGAGATCGTTTTGGGCAGTATAACAGGTTCTCGGAATTTGATTTCCATTTTGTGGAATGGGCTGCGGTCAATTCGCTCCTTTTGTTCCAAAAAGCGGAAGAATGCCTTGATTGAAGCGATTTTTCGTCTTACCGTCCGGGGAGCATATCTTCTGTGGAGGTCCGCAATGTAATTTTCCAGTACCATGGGAGTTATTGACAGAATGTCGTCAGTGGGGAGCTGGCATTCCATCTGCCCCAGGTCGGTCCGATATGCCTTCAAGGTCTTTTGATTCAGTCTTTTTTGGGATTGGCAATAGTTCAGATACTCAGATATGTGTGTTTTTACGTTTTTCATGATGAAGTCTCCTTTGTATTTTATTTACTAACGATATTTTACACAGATTTTATTAAAGAGAAAAGGAGAAACCATCGCACTTGTGGAAAAAAATGGCGCGGGGAAAAGCACATTGCTCCGGATCCTTTCCGGTGTACTGATCCCGGATACGGGAGAGGTTCTGGTGGATGGGAAAGATTTGTTTTCTGTGTGCCAGAGGGATCGTTTTCGATATGTGTCCGCGGTATTTCAACAGTTTATAAAGTATCAGATGAGCCTTTGTGAAAATGTGGAGATTTCAGCACAGGACAGCGACTATGAGAAAATGGAGCATTGTGTTGAAAAAAGTGAAATTTCTTTGGATGTACGTTTCCCTCAGGGATATGATACAATGCTGTCCAGAGGATTCGATGGGAAATTTCGGAAAAAATGATCCAAATAAAATAGGAATTCTTGTGACACACCGGCTTGGTTCTGCCAGGATTGCAGATCGTATTGTTGTACTAAAAGACGGAAAAGTTGTGGAGCAGGGAAACCATGAAGCTTTGCTTGACAGGCAGTATTGAAAAATATGCAATCAGCAATAGTTGTATATTGGACGGATGAATGATATACTATGGTAAGATAATAGGAAATGAATTTTTATTATTGAATAATGGATTTATGGAGGGTAATATGGCTCTGGAAAATAAACTGGGTATTAACGATTCAGTGGAACTTGCGAGGGAAGAGGAAAAAATAAGCAAGATCAAAGCAATTAAATTGTATGAAAGCGAATTTATTGAAGAATTTGAAGCTGGGAAATTTTCTGGTCTTGCTAAAATTCATAAATTTTTATTTGATGAGTTATATGATTTTGCCGGAAAAGTACGGACAGTAAATATTGCAAAAAGTAATTTTCGATTTGTACCTGTAATGTATTTGGAGACTGCATTAAAACATATTGACGATATGCCACAAGCAACATTTGATGAAATAATAGAAAAATATGTAGAAATGAATGTTGCTCATCCTTTTAGAGAAGGTAATGGCAGAAGTACACGTATTTGGCTTGATCTGATATTAAAAAAGGAATTGAAGTTAGTTATAGATTGGAACAAAGTTGATAAAGAAGATTATCTGCTTGCGATGGAGAGAAGTCCGATCAAGGATGTGGAGATCAAGGTTTTACTGAAGAATGCGTTAACAGATGAAATAAACAATAGGGAAGTATATATGAAAGGAATTGATGTCAGCTATTACTATGAGGGATACAATACCTTTAAGGCAGAAGAACTCCCGAATGGGTGTGCCAAATAAAACGGAGTATATTACAAATGAAATCTTATGGCCATGTGTGCGACTGTTACCAGCTTTATTATGGTGTCATATATAATAGTATTTCAGCATTATCACTTTTGGAGGATAATTTGTTTGGTACTGCGTATCCTTTGTGCCGGGGAGCGATTGAAATGTATCTTAAGCTTTTGATATTGGCGCCGCGTCCAGAATTTTACAACCAATATGAAAAGTTTAGAATGTTTGAGGTTGAATATTCATGTCACCGGACCTATCCAAAAGAATATAATGCACTGTTTAAAAAACGTATTTGTGCTACTTCAAAAGCTAAAGCGGATTTTCTTCATTTTGGCTGGGTAGATTATATTGATGGTTATCATAAAGTAGTAAAGAAATTTCCATACTCTATCTATGGTATTATTACTTTTCTTAAAGAAGAAAATATGGATAAAAATTTAGGGTTACCATGTCTTGAGAATTTTTATAAGTCATGTCATGCGTATACTCATGGAAGTATACAAATATCAAGATATCCGGTATTGCATTATTTTGAAATTTCGATCATGCTTTATTTTATTATCCGGAAAACTTTTTTACTACTGTGCAAGGAGAAAGAGGTTGAACCTATGATTGATGGACAAGATATTATTTCGATGCTGGATAGAGATTTTGAAGTCTTGTATGATCAGTATCTAAATCGTTCTACCGAGAACTTTGACAGGTATTATAACTTTGGTTTATGAAATATGTACGGAAGGCTGGTAAAAGATGAAAAGTAACAAAGACCAAATAGAAGCAATCGCAAAATCATATGATAAGGGAATTGATATGGGGAGAAAGGGAATCGATCTATATGAAAATCTTCCAGAGGAAATAACGAATCATCCAGATTATGTGTTATTTGAAAAAATGAAGTACGATGGTAATTTATCCGATAGTGGGCGAAAGGAGATTTTAGATTATTTGCTCCCGGAAAAAGGTATGAAATTTGTTGATTTGGGATGTTGTTTGAATCTGATGTTTCGGGGGTATGAAAGTTGGCCATCTACATATTATGGAGTGGATATAAGCAGTAAGACGATAGATTTATTACGAAGTTTCACAGCAGAGAATGACATAAAAATTGGAGATTTGTATCATGGTAGTATGAGCGAAACTCCATATGCTGAAAACTTTTTTGATATTGGCGCCTGCATTGGCTCGTTGGAATATTTTGAAAAGGATTTTGTGGAGAAAGCAATTGCTGAGGCACATAAAATTATAAAACCATACGGGAGATATGTTATCGATATCCCGAATATGGGAACGCCTGAGTTTCAGATTACAGCACGTATTGAAGAATATTTGGGCAGACCCGACAGGTTCAATATGTCGATAGGAGAATTTGAGGTAATGCTGGCAGATTATTTTGAAGTACGGCAAAAGGAGGAAGTGGGGCCTATGATACAATATTTTTTGGTTAATCTGGAGAATTGATCTTATGAAAATTTATTTATTTTGCAGCAATTTATTTATTATCCGTTGTGTGTCTTTGCACAAATGCAAAAAATGCAAAGGCATATTTAAAAAATGATCTGGTAGAGCAAGTAAAGAGCAGGACCTCAGATTCTGTGGAACTGAAAAGAGCCGGGGGCACATTGTTCCGGTAAAAATTTCACGTTGTATCATTCCAGACTTTATGCATAAAGATTAAAAGACAAAGAGCCAGTACGCCCCCTGATGAAAAAGTATCATCAGAGGGATGCTGGCTTTTTCTAAGCTTTGCAGTTTCTTCTGTGTGCCTTGAGTTTTTTGACCGCCCAGTTATAATGACTTGAGAGATTGGAAACGAAATATGAGCCCAGGGCATTGTTGCCGGTCCAGGGATAAACCCCTTTCGAGAACAATTCTTCGTTTGAAAAGGTATCTGCCAGATTCATAACTTCCCGGTGGGAGTTTTCCAACAGCTCTTTTGCCTCATCCAGGGTTGTATTCTGATGTTTTTTCCAGAATTCTATATTCATTTCACCGTAATTTCTCCAGTTATAGGGCTGTGGGAGGAGAGGTTTGGCTTCTCCCTCCAAATTTGATGTAACCCAGTTTGTTAGAAGCTGATGCCATTCGTAAAGATGAGTCAAAATATCGCGCAGGTTTTTATCTCTTCTCCAATGTGCTTCTTTTTTGCTTTCACTAAATTTCATAGGTGTTAATAATTCTGTCTGCGTCAGAGACGTAATAAGTTCATTCAGCTGCTCATATGTTTCTGAGGCAGCACTGATCAAATCTGATTTCGTGGTGGGTCTTGGCATGATGGTTCTCCTTTCGGTTTACGTTTTTTGTTATAGTATAACATAGAAAAGCTGACACCCTGTGTCATGATAAAAAGGTACGCCTGAGAGTATTATTCTTTATTTTTTTCGTATATTGCCTTTGCTTTTTCTGCAAGAACCCTTTTAAGGTGCAGGGGTTTAATAATTTCTACCTGAGTACCAAAGGATAATAAATATCCGATGAGCCAATCGTCCTGCGGCATATCAGCAGTTACGAGCAAGTCTCCATTTTCTGTTAATTGTATCTGGTTCATATCAAATTCATCATAGACCCGATAGGATACCTCACCGGGAAACAATAGTGTTGTAATGTCATTTGCGGGTTGGCCTTTGTCCTTCATGTCCGGAAAGATCCTGGGTACGAAACATTCGTCTAAAAGTTCCCATTCCAGAATGCGGTTCAATTTGAAGAGCCGAAAATCCTGTTTCTGAGTGCAGAAGGCTTTTAAGTACCAGTCTTTGGATTTGTAGGACAGTTTTAGGGGCTGTATCACCCTGTCGTCCACAGGCTTATAAGAAGCGGCATATTTTATTTTCATACATCGGTGCTGGATAATTGCACTTTTTAATGTCTCAAATTTATGATTGTCCTGTGGCTTTTCACCCCATCTGGAAAAATCTACCTCCAGCCAGTTGACCGCATCCATCTGGAAGAGCGCCGATAGTTTTTGAAGCGTATCCGATTCGTTCCCATCATTTAAAACTGCCAGACCCTGCAGTGCAGATAATATTTTCTCTTTTTCGGTTCTGGATATAATAGCCTTATTTAATACAAAGTGATCCATCAGATGAATCCCGCCATTGCGGCCGGGTTCCGCGTAGATGGGAATGCCAGCGCTGCTTAAGGCATTCATATCCCTGTAGATTGTTCTTGTGGACACTTCCAGCCTTTCGGCCAGTTCTGGAGCGGTCGCAGATCCTTTATCAAGCAGATAATATATGATTTTAAACAAACGGCTTTCCTGCATCGGTAATTCCTCCTGTAATATTACGATAGGAATGTATGCTTTTTTGTGTGCATAGTTCTCCCAACGTCATCATTATATATTACCATAAAAAATAGAGACTGGCAAAAAGTGATGTGTATGCGGGAAAAAGAAATGACAAAAAAAGACATCTGCTGTATAATGAAAGTGTAATCTGAGTATAAAGCAGGAGATTGTGAGAATGAAATATAGATTATTAAAAATATGGATATGTGTACTGGTTCTTTTTATGACGGGATGTTCCGGCGGCAGCAACAGTACAAAAGAGCCTGCAGAAGCAGCCGCTGATCGTTCTCCGGCTGTGGCCGAAACAGAAGAGCCGCAGGAATCAGACAGGCAGAAAACGCTGTATAACAATCCCATCGATGAATATTTTTTGCCTAAAATACAATCCAGGGGTAAATGTGAGGCAGAGATCCGGGGATATCAGGATAACTATAAACATGTGTGGAAGGAAGAGTTTGAGAACCTCACAAAGTGGTTGCGTAAAAAATGTATTTATGAAGAGGATAAGGAAAATATTATAGCCATAGAAAAAAGTGTATCGGAATACATAGAGAGATCAAAGGCTGTGATATCCACAGAATTGCTGGATACGTATGAAGTGAACCCGAACCCGAAGAAAGGGAAGGATATGGTACCGAGAAATTCTTATTGGGGGACTGGAACCCGCAGCAGATTGAACCAGATCGAGGGGGAAATCTATCGGGACACATGTATGAGGATCATATGTTTGTATGGGGCAGAAACAGAATATAAGTTCCGCAAGGTGGATTATTCGGAAGCGAAAGAATAATATGAGGTCATAAGAGCCGCAGGCAGATGAAGTACAGAGGGAGGATGGGAATATGATTGCAGAACTGGCAGAGATCCCTTTTTCTGAACCGTTGCTGGAAGCAGCCGGTAAGTTCATAAAGAAAAAGTACAAGACGACTGAATTTTTACATAGCATCAGGACGCTGGAAGAGGAACATAAACGTAATGTGTTTGAGAATCTTTCCAGACAGGAAGAATTTGACTGGACCGGATTGATAGAGTATATCGATGAGAATCTTTTGGGCAGGATAGCCTCCGCTTTTTTGTCGCCGGACCGTGACGTCCGGGAGGCTGTGCGGAAGCAGGCATATATACGTGCTTATTGCAGTGCCAGAGCCGATACGGTGGCAAGTCAGCGGCAGGTAGACCGACTTATGGAGAAAATATTGATCCAGACAAGGGATTTTTTGTGGAGGCAGCGCAATCCTTCGGACTGGCTTCCCTTTAATCAGGTTACCGATGAAATATGTGTCCAGCTGGATACCTGGGAACTTGAGATAAAAGAAATGATTGAAAATCAGACGCAGACATTTGCAGAGCAGCATAAAAAACTCCTTGCGTCTTTGGAATATCAAAATTCTTTTGCCAGGGTTGTGGATCAATTACGTTTGCCCCAGCCCATAGATTCATTATTTAATTATCGTGACCCGAAGATCGGATTTTACGGCAGGGAGAAAGAAATTGCTTTTTTAGACAATTTTTTAGATCGTGGGGAACCTGTGCTTTTTACCGCTGTCAATGGTCCTGCGGGTGCCGGAAAAAGTAAATTTCTCTACGAGTATGTGAAAGGATTGTCTGCCAATCCAAACTGGAAATGCCTGTTTCTCCAGAACAGAAAAGTCCTGGAGAAGTTTACAGGGCTTTGTGAGTGGAAATATCCGGTCAATCTGCTGGTAGTTATAGATTATGCCGGGGATTATGCCAGCCTGATCGGAGAATGGCTTGTTTCGTTAAAGACTGGGGAATGCCCTCCTAAAATGCGTATCGTACTATTGGAGCGGGAGGGGGTTGGAAAAAAATAGAGGCACTAATGGCATTCAGGAAAAGACCGAAGTAAATCCCATGTGGTATGAGCAGCTGCTGGTGGTTCACTCCAGTGACGATATCAGAGCCATGCTCTATACTGCGGATAAAGATTCCGCATTTTTGGAGCTGCCGGTACTGCCGGATGAGGCATTGAAGCAAATTATCCAAGACTATGCAGAGGCAACACGGAAAGTATTGTCGGAAGACGATCGGCAGCAGATCCTGGAATACTGCAAAAAAATCGAAAAAAATCAGCAGGGAACCTGCCGCCCCCGTCCTCTGATCCTGCTCTTTATCGTGGATGCCTGGGATCCAGAGGACAAACATCACCGATGGGATATACAGGAACTGCTTTTAAAGATCATCCACAGATACAAAAAGCACTGGGAAACCGTTCTTTGTAAGGGGAATAAAAATGTATACAGGGCAGTGGAAAGGCTGCTGGTCTATGCAACTGCCACAGGAGGATGGAGAATCAAGGATCCCCTGCCGGAGTACTTGCAGAAGGATCTGGCAGCTGTAGA
Source organism: Eubacterium sp. (assembly GCA_022791495.1). GTDB lineage: Bacteria > Bacillota > Clostridia > Lachnospirales > Lachnospiraceae > Eubacterium_F. The sequence goes on along the minus strand of JAAVZE010000014.1, from coordinate 933 downwards.
AGAATTCTGTATAAAACGGGACAAGCTGGACCAACTATTTCGGAGTGTCAATGAAAAGTTTGAATGGGATGGCATCCTCTCTCCGCTGGAACCTGACCTGATCGGGGAGCTGTTTGTCCTGGAATATCTGCAAAATGCCTTTGAAGCTGAAAAGATGATTGAAGCATTTAATACAAGTAAAAAATACTTGTTATTTCTTTTTCGGAGTATTGTAGATTACGCAGATGTAGATCAATACGCATCTTTGTTTTCGGATGGATTAGAAGTGCTGTTAAAAGAAAGTTTGGTAAGGGAGATACCGGAGCTTTATGCGGGGGTATTATTATATCTAACGGCTGTGCAGAAGGAAGAGTATGCGAGGGTTACATTAGAACATCTGGAAAAGCTGGCATTGGACAGTCAATATGCGAACAATGAAGAAATTGTACTAATGTATGCGAAAGGTCTGGTTAATTATGCGTTAAAGCAGGAAGTAAAGGAAGCAGAGCTTACGGTGAAAAAGCTGGAGAGTTTGGCAGGGGACAGCCGATGTGCAGGAAATGAGGAAATCGTGCATGAGTATGCAAAAGGTTTGTTTAATCTTGCGTTTAAGCAGGAGGAAAAGGAAGCAGAGCTTGCAGTGAAAAAGCTGGAGAAACTGGCAGGAGACAGCAGGTATGCGAACAATGAAGAAATCGTGTTAGTGTATGCGAAAGGTTTGTTTAATCTTGCGTTAAAGCAGGAGGAAAAGGAAGCAGAGCTTGCAGTGAAAAAGCTGGAGGAACTGGCAGGAGACAGTCGGTATGCAGGGAATGAAGAAATCGCACTACTGTATACGAAAGGTCTGGTTAATTTTGCATTAAAGCAGGAGGCAAAGGAAGCGGAGAATACAGTGGAAAAGCTGGAGAAGCTGGCAGGAGACAGGCGGTATGCAGGGAATGAGGAAATCGTGCT
>JAAVZE010000188.1 GCA_022791495.1 Eubacterium sp. | reverse complement strand
ATAGGTACATCTCCTTATTGGTGGATTGGTGAATGGTTTTTCGACAATTCTATTTTACCATAAATCATTGAGGAGATGTTTTGTTTTTTAGAAAAAAGAATCCCATATTTATGTGGGTTTTGGTGTTTCGCAATTACCTATTAAATAAAAAAAGGAAAGGAAGTAACAGCATGATTGAGAGTATTATATTAATCGTATTTATCTGGGCATGGGTTAAAGCGGGAGAAAGGAGTGCAAACAAATATTGTAATCAGCACTATATAGACTAGAGAAAGGTATATGAAGACAAGACAATGAATGATTTGTCCAATTCGCAGGTTGACAAAAATATCCTCAGTGGGAAGTATAATAAAAGATAGTGGAAAGATGTATAGAAATAGTAGCAAAAGCAATCAGACATAAAAATCTGGTTGCTTTTGTATTTGTAAGATGATATAATTCAGAAAGGAAGATCGTAATGAGAGAAGAATATAGAAAGATTAATGAATTTGAGTGTTGTGGGAAAGTTATGGTTATAGTTAGAAAAAGCAATAGCTGCCATGTGATGACTATGAAGGAGTGGAGAAAGGTATATGGGAGAAACCACCCAGAACGGTGGGAAAATGGGGTAAGGGTAAAAAAGAAACAAAGAACTGCATAAACGGAAGGATTAATGGAAAGAGAGGATTGATATTATGATGTATCCATATGTAACATTAAGCGATGGAACAGAAATTGTACATTCCGAAATGAAAGCGGATGGAAGAGTAAAGGTATATATTGAGAAAGCAGTTTATGATGGCTTTCACAATGTTACTTGTTATTTGCCAGATTATACATGGGAAAATATTGTGGGATTTTCAGAAGAGGAAATGGAATATTATAGAGAATTTGTAGAAAATAATGCACATTTAATTATGGAATTTTCGCAAAAAGGAGGATTTTTAAATGCCTCAAATTTATAAGATCGGTGGATATATTATTTTCTTTTGGTCAAATGAAAATGAACCAATAGAGCCTATACATGTCCATATTGCTGAACATAACCCAAGATCAAATTCAACAAAAGTGTGGATAACAAAAAAAGGTAAAACATTGTTGTGTAATAATAATTCTCAGATTCCTTCTAAAGATTTAAGAGATTTGCTAAAGTTTATAGAAGCTAATAGTAAAGAAATAATGAATAAATGGTATGCGTATTTTGGAGAAATTAGCTATTATTGTTAATGATAGGAATGGTTATAATTATGGTATAGACAGAAACAAGATGAAAGACATGGAGGCATTAAAAAAGAACAGCTTTATACAATAGATGATATTTATGCATTACCAGAGGGAGAACGGGCGGAATTGATTAATGGACAGATTTACTATATAGCACCGCCAAGTTGGGAACATCAAAGAATAAGCAGAAAGTTACATCAAGCAATAGCAAACTATATTGATAGTAATAATGGCAAGTGTGAGACATTAGCGGCTCCCTTTGCTGTATTTTTGAATGAAGAAGATGAAACTTATATAGAGCCAGATATTTCTGTTATTTGTAATTCTTCTAAATTAGACAGCAAGGGCTGTCATGGCGCGCCAGATTGGGTTGTTGAGATTGTATCGCCTTCCAGTAAGTATATGGATTACTTTACAAAACTTTTTAAATACCACAATACAGGGGTTAAGGAATATTGGATTGTAGACCCTATAAAAGAACACATCACAGTTTATTTTTTTGAAAAGGAGTTAATGGAGCAGTACTCTTTTGGGAAGAAATACCTGTAGGAATATATGAAGGATTTTCGATAAAAGTTGAGTAAATATTTAACTAAATAGTGATATAAGAGTAAAGGGAGTGTCGTAAAATAACTAATTTTTAGTTATGGGGCGATGCTCTTTTTTTATATAAAGAAAAAATCAGTGAAAACTTCGTCTTTCGAACCATTTCTCTGATTTTTGGCGTACTTTAATAAAGGTCTTGTTTTTTATATCATTTCTAAGCT
>JAAVZE010000013.1 GCA_022791495.1 Eubacterium sp. | reverse complement strand
GGCAATGCTTCCCAGGATATCCTGTTTGTAAAATTTCTGGTCAAAGGAGATCGAAGCATTAAAATTGTGTACCAGCTGATTCGTTTCCTTTGTAAAACGTCCGCCCCAGAGTTTCATGATGTTTCCTCCGTTCTGTAGATAGTTTTTATATCCTTTAATACTAACATTTTAAAGAGGGAAAATCAACTGCCATTCTAGTCGCTTGACGAAAACCAGCCTAATGAGGTTTTTCTGAATCGTAGTTACCTTCTCACTTTTTCAATTCGTGGCTTGTAAATCTATCCTGTGATGGTATAATGTAAGAAGCGGCCGGAATAATTCCGGTTTATTATGACTTGACTCGGCAGCGCGGATTTGAATCCAGTATCTTTTGCGACGTCGAGCTGAATGGGGGAGAAAATGAAAAAATTTAAATCATCCGGTTTCGCTCTGCTCTATCTGGTAATACCCATCCTGCTTCAGTTCATCGTTGGGGCTGGGATATTTATAAAAATTTTGATGATGCAGCGGAGTGGGATAGAGATCCCGGACGACGCCCTTAAACAAATACTGAAAAACTATGGATTTAACCTGATCCTCATAGCAATGACAAATCTCATTCTCATTGCGGGGATGGGCTCCTGGTATTATTTTATCCGAACGCGGCGAGATGTATCTCCGGTGGATTACAGGAAGATACTTTCTCCGAAGACGGTGGGCTGCCTGGCAGCACTGGCATTCTTTGCCCAGTTTGTATGCAGCATTGTGATGGCTGTCATTGCCTTTGTATTCCCGGAAGTTTTTAAAGATTATGAAAAATTAATGGAAGGTGTGGACATCAATGTCCTGCCGGCGTGGGCCACGCTGTTTATCGTGGCGGTATGGGCGCCGCTGGCAGAGGAGATCGTTTTTCGTGCCATGATATTCCGGACGCTGCGCAAGGGTTTTGCCTTTTGGCCAGCTGCTGTATTGTCCGGCATTGCCTTCGGGGTATACCATATGAATCTGATTCAGGGAGTGTATGCGTCCCTGCTGGGGATTCTGCTGGCATATATTTATGAAAAGACAAACTCACTTCTCGGCGTCTATTTATTTCATTTGAGTTTTAACCTGATGAACTATGGAATTTCTTTCATTCAGCAGCAGGCAGGGCTTCCTGCGCTTTTACAGGGGCTTATCACAATGGTTCTGATGGCGGCAGCGGGTCCTGGTCTGGCTGTATGCATCTATTTGTTTTCCAGGATATACCGAAAACAGGAGATTGAAAATTGATTTTACACAATCTTGCAAAAACGTTAGAGTTCTTGTATAATATACGGTGGAAGCATGACGGAGCCGTTATGCTCAACCAATGGAGGTGAAGATGTGGCACTTACAGTAAATGATATATCGGCGGTGGATGGACAGAATCAAATGTATGCCAACAGGGCAGGGAACAGAAAAACGACCATCACCCCCTTTTCGGAGGTCTTAAAACAGCAGGAAAAGAATATAACCGCTTCTGAGGCGGCTAAGACGGCAGCAGAGAAAGAAAATATTTCTTCAAAAGATACTTCTTCCCAGAAGGCAGAAAGTATTTCAGCGGGAAATGTAGCGGAGACAAAGGGAACCACCGGAACGAAGAATTCAGATGGTACGCTTACAACGACGCTTGCGGATATTTTCCGCCGTGCTTCAGAAAAATATGGTGTCTCCTATGATTTCTTGACTGCAGTGGCAAAGGCAGAATCGGATTTCAATCCCAACTGCGTCTCTTCTGCCGGAGCCAAGGGGATCATGCAGATCATGCCGGCGGAGGCAAAAGGTCTTGGGATACAGGATGTTTTTGATGCGGAGCAGAATATCATGGGATCGGCGAAGCTGCTTGCGGCACATCTAAAGAAGTTTAACGGGGACACGACCCTGGCGGCGGCAGCATATAATGCCGGCAGTGGCAGAGTGAAACAGTATGGTGGTGTTCCACCCTTTAAAGAGACTCAAAACTATGTTAAAAAGATAGCTGCCTATATGAAAGAAGGTGTGACTGTCCCGGATAAAACCGTTACCGTCAGCCCCAACAAACTGAGCGGGGATGTGACAAAGAGTCAAAAAAAGGCAGCTAGTACATCAGATCAGTCAGGAACCGATGGATTGAATGCAGTGGCGGCTACAGAAGAAGAATTGAACCAGAGTATGGTTGTGGTGGGCTCCGGAGACAGTGCCGTTAAGATGACCTATGGAGCGTACCAGAGATATCTCGAACTTGGAAGCCTGGGGGTAGGTTGAAAAAGCAGCTTCCGGCATCACCCAAGAGGATAAATATAGAATAATAAGAGTGAATATAAAGGAGATTAGAACATGAGTAAGAAACCTACAGTATTGATGATCCTGGATGGATATGGACTGAATGACAAGACCGAAGGAAATGCCGTTGCCGAAGGAAAGACACCGGTCATGGACAGACTGATGACAGAGTGTCCTTTTGTCAAAGGAAATGCCAGCGGTATGGCGGTTGGTCTGCCAGAGGGACAGATGGGAAATTCTGAGGTTGGACACCTGAATATGGGCGCAGGGCGTATTGTATATCAGGAATTGACAAGAATTACCAAGGAGATTGAAGACGGGGTTTTCTATGAGAACAAGGCACTCCTTCAGGCGATAGATAATTGTAAAAAACATAATTCAGACCTTCACCTTTTTGGACTTCTGTCCGACGGCGGTGTGCACAGCCACAATACACATATGTATGCGCTGCTGGAGCTGGCGAAGAGAAACGGGATCGAAAATGTATATCTTCATGCCTTTTTGGATGGAAGAGATACACCGCCTGCATCGGGGAAAGATTTTGTGAAGGCAGCAATGGACAAGATGGAAGAGATCGGTGTGGGACAGGTAGCCACTGTGATGGGACGTTACTATGTGATGGACCGTGATAACCGGTGGGATCGTGTCCAGAAGGCATATGAGGCACTGGTTCTTGGAAAGGGAGAGACCGCAGAATGTGGGCTGTGTGCCGTACAGCAGTCTTATGATAAAGAGGAGACCGATGAGTTCGTTCTTCCTACCGTGATTGTAAAGGATGGTGCGCCGGTAGCCACGGTAAAAGAAAATGATTCTGTTATTTTCTATAATTTCCGTCCGGACCGCGCAAGAGAGATCACAAGAGCTTTCTGTGATGATAAATTTGAGGGTTTTGAACGTGCCAATGGGTATTTCCCACTGACATTTGTAGTATTTACCGAGTATGATGTAACGATTCCGAATAAAATTGTAGCGTTTCATAAGGTGGAGATCAATAATACCTTCGGCGAATTTCTGGCGAAAAATGGATTGAAGCAGCTTCGTACTGCCGAGACGGAGAAATATGCACATGTTACATTTTTCTTTAACGGAGGCGTAGAGGAGCCAAATGAGGGAGAGGACAGACTGTTAGTCAATTCTCCGAAAGTGGCGACCTATGACCTGCAGCCAGAGATGAGTGCATATAAAGTGTGTGAGGGCCTGGTGGACGCCATTAAGTCTGACAAGTATGATGTGATCATCGTCAATTTTGCCAATCCGGATATGGTTGGCCATACCGGAGTAGAAGCAGCGGCGATCCAGGCGATTGAGGCGGTGGATGAATGTGTCGGTAAGGTTGTGGATGCCATTAAAGAAGTGGATGGACAGATGTTTATCTGTGCGGATCACGGAAATGCAGAGCAGCTCATTGATTATGAGACGAAGCAGCCATTTACCGCACATACCATTAATCCGGTACCATTTATCCTGGTAAATTATGATGAAGCGTACACGTTGCGGGAAGGAGGCTGTCTGGCAGATATCGCACCTACACTGATTGAGATGATGGGAATGACCCAGCCGGAGGAGATGACTGGAAAGTCATTGTTAATAAAGTGTGAATAGAACTACTAAGCTTTCAAAAAGCGAAAGAAGCTTTTACAAAATGAAAGCTAAGGCGTTCTACGGCGGCAGAACCGCCGATTCACACCGAAGAACGCAAAAAACAGCGTTCTTCACAAACTTGATAAGAACTTTCAATTTTCAGGTACAGAAGGAGGAGAAAAATGGAAAGAACAGGAAGAATAAACTGGATAACAGGTATTGTCGGAGCACTGGTGGGTGTGGCGATCGGAGTTGCAGCATGGGTTGGTATTTACCAGCTGGGTTATATCGCGGGGATCGCAGGATTTATCATGATGATCTGCTCTATCAAGGGGTTTGAACTGCTGGGAGGCGGTATCAATATTCCGGCGATGATCCTGTGTGTTGTTATTGACCTTGTGGCGGTTTATTTTGCCCACAAATTAGCGATCACGGTAAGTATTATGCAGGAATTGAATTATGGTTTTGGACAGTCTTATAAGTATATACCATTTCTTATGGAGTACAGTGAATTTTCCACTGCGTATTACAAAGACCTTGCCATGGGCTATGGACTGACCGCTATCGCTATTGTTCCATCGGTTATTAACATGTTCAAAGGAAAGAAGAAAGAACAATAATTTTTTTCTGCGGAGCAGGAATGAGGTAAGAGATGAGTAAAAAAGTAGTCGTGGGTATGTCCGGCGGTGTGGATTCCTCGGTGGCGGCATATCTTCTGAAAGAACAGGGCTATGAAGTGATCGGGGTAACCATGCAGATCTGGCAGGAGGAGACTTCTTCGGTTCAGGAGGAGAATGGCGGATGCTGTGGGTTATCGGCAGTAGAGGATGCCAGACGTGTAGCAGAACGTCTTGGCATCCGTTATTATGTCATGAATTTTCGGGAGGAATTCCAGAAAAATGTGATCGATTATTTTGTAAACGAATATCTGAACGGCAGGACGCCGAATCCCTGCATCGCCTGCAACCGCTATGTCAAATGGGAATCCCTTCTGCGCAGGAGTTTAGAGATTGGTGCTGACTACATCGCCACTGGGCATTATGCCAGGATTATGCAGCTGCCAAATGGCAGATACACCCTCAAAAGATCGGTGACAGCGGCGAAGGATCAGACCTATGCCCTCTATAGTCTGACCCAGGACCAGCTGAAACATACACTTATGCCGGTGGGTGAGTACGAAAAAGAAGAGATAAGGAAAATCGCAGAGGATACCGGGCTTCCAGTGGCGCATAAGCCGGACAGCCAGGAGATCTGTTTTGTGCCCGATCATGACTATGCCTCCTTTATTGAGAGGGAGACCGGGAAAAAGATACAGACTGGAAATTTTGTGGATGTGCAGGGAAATGTCATAGCTCCCCACAAAGGAATCACCCACTATACCATAGGTCAGAGGAAAGGACTTGGCATCGCCCTGGGGCGGCCGGTCTTTGTGAAGGAGATTCGCCCGGAGACGGGAGAGGTGGTGCTCGGTGAAAACGAGGAGCTTTTTTCCACAACCCTCCGCGCCAATGCCCTGAATTTTATGTCCGTGCCGGAACTGGACGGAGAGGTGCGGGTGTCGGCAAAAATCAGGTATAACCACCAGGGGGATGACTGTGTTCTCCGCATGGTGGACAGAGAGACAGTGGAGGTTGTATTTGACCGTCCCCAGCGGGCAGTCACTCCAGGACAGGCCGTTGTTTTTTATGAGGGAGACTGTGTGCTTGGCGGAGGCACCATTATAAAGTAATGCGTACTATAATTTTTTCTTGAATAAATGTGCTTGTTATGATAGTATATATTAGATATCTTGTTTTCATGGGGAAGCTATACCCTGAAGACATGCAGTCTATAAGCGAATTTGAAAGGGGATTGTCATGAAGTATTTTGGTACGGATGGCTTTCGCGGAGAGGCAAATGTTACGCTGACAGCGGAACATGCTTTCAGGATCGGACGTTTTTTGGGAAATTACTTTCAGGATGGCAGACATCGTGTCCGTGTAGTGGTGGGAAAAGATACACGACTTTCCGGTTATATGTATGAGACTGCCCTGGCAGCAGGACTTACAGCCAGCGGAGCAGATGTCTATGAGATACATGTGACAACGACACCCAGCATTTCTTATCTGATACGAAAAGAAGATTTTGATTTTGGTATTATGATTACAGCCAGCCACAACCCGTATACGGATAACGGAATCAAGGTTATCAACGAAAAGGGACATAAGCTGGAGGAAGAGATCGAAGAAAAGATAGAAGCATATATGGATGGAGAGATACCAGAGCTTCCTTATGCTACGGGAGAGAATCTTGGAAGGTGTTATGATTACACCAAGGGAAAAGAGATCTATAAAGAGTACCTTGCCGGGCTGGTGAAGCATTCTTTCAAAGGGAAAAAGATTGCGCTGGATATGTCCAATGGATCGGCCTCCCGCATCGCAGGAAAAATATTTGAGAAACTGGGTGCGGAGGTACATACCACAGGAGATACCCCGGATGGGATGAATATAAACCGGCACTGTGGATCCACGCATATCGAAAATCTGCAGGAACTGGTAGGAGAGACCGGCGCGGATGCGGGCTTTGCCTATGACGGGGATGCAGACCGGTGCATCGCTGTGAATGAAAAAGGCGAAGTGGTCACAGGAGACCATATCATGTATCTGTGCGGTGTAAATCTGAAAGAGCAGGGGCTGCTCAAAGATGACACGGTAGTCACAACTGTGATGTCCAACATGGGACTTTATAAGGCCTTTGACCGTGCTGGGATCCGGTATCAGCAGACCGCAGTGGGGGATAAATATGTCTGTGCCAGTATGATGGAACATGATTATGTACTGGGAGGAGAACAGTCCGGGCATGTGATCTTCAAAGAACATGCTGTCACAGGAGATGGAATCCTCACTTCCCTAATGATCATGGAAGCCATGCTCTCAGAGGGAAAAAAGCTCTCTGAGCTGACAGAGGATCTCAAGATCTATCCTCAGCTGCTGGTGAATATGCGGGTGAAAGATAAGACCGCAGCCAGAGAAGATGAAGATGTTGTTCTGGCAGCCAAAGAGGTAGAAGCTGCTCTGGGAGACGAGGGGAGACTTCTTCTGAGGGAGAGCGGAACCGAGCCTCTTATACGGGTTATGGTAGAAGCAAAGACCGACGCACTATGCAAAGAAAACGTTAACAGGATTCTTGACGTTTTGAGGGCAAAAGGGCATGAAGCTGCTAAATGAATGAATGCTAAGAAAGGAAAAACGAGATGAAGGGTGCTTATTACACAAAACAGTATCGTAATGTATTTGCCGAGTGTGGATATTCACAGGAAGAGATTGATAAAAAATTAAAAGATGCCTTCCACACTGTGTTTTATGGTCCGGAGGGCGAAAAGTTTTATTTTGAAGCCGGGGATGACATGGGATATTTTGAGGATACAGGAAATTTTGATGCCAGAACAGAGGGCATGTCTTATGCAATGATGATGTGTGTCCAGATGGACATGAAAAATGAATTTGACCGCGTCTGGAAGTGGGCGAGGACTTATATGTATATGGAAGAGGGCTACAACAAGGGATATTTTGCCTGGTCCTGTCAGACCAATGGAACCAAGAATGACTATGGGCCTGCACCGGATGGAGAAGAGTTCTTTGCTATGGCGCTTTTCTTTGCGTCCCACCGGTGGGGAGACGGAGAGGGAATCTTCAATTATTCCCAGGAGGCAAAAAATATCCTTAGCGCCTGCATACATAACGGTGAAAAGGAGCCGGGGGATCCGATCATGGAACCGGAGAATTATCTGATCCGCTTTATCCCCAGCCGTAAATTCAGCGATCCTTCTTATCACTGCCCGCATTTTTATGAGCTGTTTGCCCTGTGGGCAAATGAAGAGGACCGGGAATTCTGGAAAAAAGCAGCCCAGGCCAGTCGTGAGTACCTGAAAAAAGCCTGCCATCCAGAGACCGGGTTAGCAGCAGAGTATGCTTATTATGACGGAACTCCGTATCCGGAAGAGCAGGATGTCTTTGGCGGCCGCCATGACTGGTACTACAGTGATTCTTACCGGGTGATCGCCAATATTGGTCTGGATTATGAATGGTTTGCACCAGAGGACTGGAACAAGGAGAATAACAATAAGGTTCAGAAATTTTTTATGGAGACCCACCGCGGGGAGGATTTTATGACCTATGAGATCGATGGCACCGTTCTTGACCAGCCGGCCCTTCATCCCGTAGCGATCATTGCTACCAATGCCCAGGCATCCCTGGCAGCAGATGGACCATATGCCAGGGAGTGTGTGGAGCGGTTTTGGAACACACCTCTTCGCACCGGCGAGAGAAGATATTATGACAATTGTCTGTATCTGTTCGCCCTGCTGGCGCTTAGTGGAAACTACCGGGTGTGGTAAATTGTGAGTCAGGCTCAGAGAACAGCCTGCAGGGAATTTTGTGAATTGTTTCAAAAACAAAAAAAATGGGAATGCTTTTAAGAGCTTGCCTTTTCATATAAAACAAATTAAGAAATTGTATATGGAGGAATAAGAAAATGAGTTACAAAGTAGAGAAGCTTGAAAACAGTATGGCAAAGATCACGATAGAGGTAAGTGTAGAGGATTTTGAGGCAGCTATGGTCAAATCCTATCATAAGAATAAGGGTAAGATCTCGATCCAGGGCTTCCGCAAGGGGAAAGCGCCAAGAAAGATGATTGAGAAGCTTTACGGTCCTGAAATCTTTTATGAAGATGCCGCTAATTTTGCGATACCAGAGGCATATGAGGCTGCAGCAAAGGAGTGTGGTCTTGAGATCGTATCCCGTCCGGAGATCGACGTGGAAGATATCGGAAAAGACAAACCCTTTGTATTTACCGCAACTGTTGCAGTGAAACCAGAGGTAGAGCTGGGGGATTACAAGGGAATTGAGGTAGAAAAGCAGGAAGTCAAGGTATTGGCAGCGGATGTCAATGCGGAGATCGACCGTGTTCGTGAGCAGAATGCCCGTATCATGACGGTAGAAGACAGAGAGATCAAAAAAGATGATATCGCAGTTATTGACTTTGAGGGATTTGTAGACGGTGAGCCATTTGAAGGTGGTAAGGGAACGGATTATTCTCTGACTATCGGAAGCCATTCCTTTATTGATACCTTTGAAGATCAGCTGATTGGTAAGAAGACCGGTGATAAAGTGGATGTCAATGTCACGTTCCCGGAGGAATATCACGAAGCAAGCCTGAAGGGCAAACCAGCTTTGTTCAAGGTGGAGATCAAGGAAGTAAAAGTAAAAGAACTTCCTAATCTGGACGATGAATTTGCCAGTGAGGTTTCTGAATTTGATACGTTGAAGGAATACAAGGCAAGCGTGAAAAAGACTCTGACGGACAGAAGAAAAGCCCAGGTGAAGACAGAGAAAGAAAATAAGGTGATCCAAAAAGTTGTAGAAAATGCAAAGGTAGAGCTTCCGGCTCCGATGGTAGATGAACAGGTATCCCAGATGGTAAATGAGTTTGCTTCCCGCCTTCAGCAGCAGGGGCTTTCCATCGAGCAGTATATGCAGATGACAGGCATGCAGCCCCAGGCGCTGATGGATCAGATGAGACCGGAGGCAGAGACGCGTATTAAGACCCGGCTTGTGCTGGAGGCAGTGGCTGAGGCAGAAGAGATTAAGGCAACGGATAAAGATATTGACAAAGAGCTGGAGAAAATGGCTGAGATGTACAGAATGGAAGCAGATAAGCTCAAAGAGATGGCTGGCGATGCAGAAAAAGAGCAGATTTCCAAGGATGTTGCTGTACAAAAGGCAGTGGATCTTCTGGTAAAAGAAGCCATTGAGGTCGAGGATTCCAATAAGGCGGAAGAAGATGCAGAGTAGCACGATATATGAATGTTATATAAATGGAGGAAAAAGATATGGCTTTAGTTCCTTATGTCATTGAGCAGACGAGCCGGGGTGGCGAGCGCTCTTATGATATATATTCGAGACTGCTCCGGGAAAGGATCATTTTTCTGGGGGATGAGGTAAATGATGCGACAGCAAGCCTTGTGGTGGCCCAGATGCTGTTTTTGGAATCTGAGGATCCGGGTAAGGATATCAACCTGTATATTAACAGCCCTGGCGGCTCAGTGACAGCCGGCAT
>JAAVZE010000078.1 GCA_022791495.1 Eubacterium sp. | reverse complement strand
TTCTTCGTGACATCATCCTCTGTCTTGGCAATGGAACTTGATATGGTAACATTTTTAATTCCCTGAAGCAGATTCAGGCGGACTACAAGCGCTGAAACAGAAGAAAGCTTATCTTTCGATGTACAGCTTATCGTACCTCCCTCATCTGTAGTAGAAATCGAATCGATGCAAAAAGAATCCGGGCACCCTTCCTTAATATCATCCAACACCTTACGCAGCTGGTTATTGCTGGTATTTACCCTGTTCTCGATCAGGCGGTATGTTCCAACCTTCTTTCTCGTTTCTTCCAACTCTTTATACTTCGCCTCCACCGGCAGAAGAGACAGCTCCTTTGCGTGTGCAGCATCATATCTGCTGGCAGCTGAATTGAGTTCAATCATTGAAAAAAGGGAAACTCCAATACAAAGAACAATAGCTGCCACAAAAACTGCTGCTATACTCATGACTGAATCCTTCGTAGCCACTTTATTTTTTATCTCATCGGGAATAAAGTTAACCGGACTGTAAACAGCACCAAAACATCCTACATACTGGAGAATATTTGCATTCACTTCTATCTGGCGGTTAAATGAGACGCCGATCAGTTCATTCGGAGTCCGTGCCGGAATCCCAAGCTCATTGTTCATCAATTCGTGAATTCCTGCAATATTGGCTCCATTTCCAGTAACAATAATAGACTGGATACGATCCTCTCTATATCTTGAATTATAATACTCCATAACACGATATATGTTACCGATCAATGATGAGGCACTCTGCGTCAATTCAATACGCTTCTGCATGGACAAATCTCCCTGCGGATTCGATGGATTTAACGTATGAAGAAGTACTCTCTGGGATGCCAGAAGACGGACTGCCTTATCGTATTCCGGCACCTGAAACGCTGGTTCTGACATTGCCGCTTCAATGATGTTGGTAGCTCCATACGGAATTACACGCTGTAAAAGCAGCTTCTCTTTGCTCATGATGTTGATCAAAGTATTGTCACGGTTAATCTGAACAGCCATTTCTACGCCTTCTGCCACCTGACGTTTCATGATCTGGAAAATACCATTTCCATCAACTTCAATACCTGCAACTCTAAAATCGCATCCCTCTGCCAGAGCATAATAAGATCGTACCAAATCAATCGGTGCAGCGTATACGAGAAGGTCGATGACCCGCTCTGTCTGCTTTTCAGCCTCTTTTCCCTTTCTCCCCTCTTCAGAATTCTTAGTTTTCTTCTCTTTCTTTCTCTTCTTTTTTTGGGTATCATCCGTTATCTCCGGATTCTCCGCCTTTTCTCTCTCTTTTTCTCTTTCCTTTTCACTGCCATCCGTCACTTCTTCATTTTCGCCGATATCTCTCCCATTTCCCTGTTTCACATAAGAAAAAATATACCGTTCCTTATCCACAGGAAACATATCTCCGACTTTCGCATCTACAATGGACTGAATCTTGCTATCTTTAACAAATGGAATCGTCGTCTCACGATTGGCAATCTTAGAAGAACTAAGAGAAAATATAACATCCTTTGTCGTTATCCCTTTTTCCTGACATGCCTGTTTGATTCGCCGGCTCACATCTATAATATTTTTGACTTCTCCATCTACCACGGATCCCTGGGGAGTAGGTACTCGAACACAGCCATAAACCGTAGGATTCACCGCTGAATTATCCATATGTACGATTCTTATCGTCTTTGTCCCCACACGAACTACTACAACCTTTTTAGCCATAATAACCTCCTTTGTAATGCACCACACTTTCCTAATCTACTTAAAATCAGTGCATATTACCCTCCTCATTCCTCATTTTATGGATTTTACTGCCTTTTCTATCTTAATATAGTGAGGTTTAGCCCAAGTTGAAAAGGAAAAAAGAAAAAACACTAAAATCCACAAAATCACATAACAGAAATATCACTCCTATGCGACGCATAGACTGATATACCAGTCAATAAATCTGTCGCCCCAGAGCATAGCGACAAATATCCCTACCGAAAGGTAAGGTCCCATAGCGAACTTTGTTTTATTTTTCGTCACTGCTATAATGATACACTGAATCACCGACCCAATAATGCAGCCTGCTGCCAGAGCGAGCATAATATTCTGCCATCCCAGACATAAGCCTGCCACCGCCATCAGTTTGATGTCTCCTCCACCAATTCCCTTCCCTCTTGTAATAATAAGGCACAAGAACAGAAAAAGGCTTGCTGAAAAGAAGCCAATTAAATAATGAATCCAATTTTCAAAATCAAATGCAATATGTACGATTCCGATCGCCAAAATAACGGCATTAATTTTCACAGGGATCTCCAGCGTCCGAAAATCGATCACACTTAATGTAAGAAGGGCAGAAGCCAAAAGCGCATACAATACACTCTCAGCATTCATACCATTCACCCCAAATACAACAAGATATAGAATTCCATTCAACAATTCGATCAAGGGGTACTGGTAAGACAATTTGCTCCCGCAGTACCGACACCTCCCTTTCAAAAAGAGGTAACTGAACAACGGGAACAAATCATACCAGGCCAGCTTATGGCCACAACTCATACAATGGGAGTTCACCATGACAATACTTTCTTTTTTAGGAATCCGATATATGCATACATTCAAAAAACTTCCGATCACGATGCCATATATGAAAATGATTATGTAAAGAAAATTTCCCATTGCCATGATTTATCTCCCATTTACATCTGTTTCAAGTAAACAGTGTTTTATCAGATAGCTTCACCTTTTCCTTCCACTTTAGTGTTGGAAATACAGAACAAAGCATTGTCATTATATCGGCAGGCAGCTACATCTTCTACAACAGTTTTGCCACTAACCTTAACGGATGAGGATGCACCTTTGTGTGTATCGGAAGCAGCCGATGCCAAATAAACATATACGATATTATCAGAAGCATTATAAAATACTTTTACATCTTTGCCTTTGGCATTATTGGATGAAAAACTTGGAACTGCCTCACCTAATGTAGTTTTTACTGCATCAACAATTTTGTCAGAAGCAGCGCTTCCGCTTGCTGCACCACCCCAGCTTGCACCACTATTAGTTGTAAGATCAAAACTGCCGCTGCCAGTAATCTGCTTATCCGCAATCGCAGTTGTCACTGCACTAGCAACTGTATCAAGCGCCTGCAAGTCTTTTGATTCCCTGGACTTCTCCAGATAAGGAATAACAGCCAGTGCTACAACTCCGATCAAGATAGCCATAATGGCGATAACAATGATCAACTCCACAAGAGAAAAACCCTCGTTGGAACCACTTAAGTACTTTTGAATTCTTTTCTTCATAATCCATTCTCCTTTTTTAATTATTATTTGAGCTGTGCCCAAACGATTTATTTAAATAAATATATCATAATTTTATTTTTTTTTCAAGACTTTTTACCAAATTTTTATAATTCATACTTTTTGAAACAATCATATGCACCTTGACTTTTTCACTTGTATAGTATAAGATAAGCAAAAATGCAAATTTTGTAAACAAGAATTGGAGATTTACAGACATGAAAACCTTTTTACATAAACACCGTCACCCACTTTTACTTACTCTCATTATCCTGATTCAACTTTTGTATATTACATACATCTTCTGTCAGCGGGAAGGCTGGCATATTGATGAAGCATGGAGCTATGGTTTTGCCAATGCAGACCACCAGGTGGGAATAAACTTCAACAAAGACAACGAAATCATAAATTATGGCAAATGGCTTGACAGCAGCATATTCAAAGAATACATAGAAGTACAGGATGGAAAGGCCTTTCAATTCGGCACTGCTTATTATAATTGTACTGTCAACCATAACAATCCTCCGCTCTATAATTTGATTCTACATGCTGTATGCTCCTTTTTTCCAAACACTTTTTCCTGGTGGTATTCTTACTTTATTAATGTTATCTCTTTTGTGATTGCAATGATTGCTTTGTTCGCTCTTGCCAGGGAATTGACTCATTCCAGAAATGCCGCATTGTTGACCTGCGTTTTTTATGGCTTTACAACAGCGGCTTTAAACACCTTTATTTATCTAAGAATGTATGCGTTTCTTACCACATTGGTTATTTTATTATGCTATATCCATGCACGATTATACAACAAGCACTTTCAAAAGAATACCTTAAGTTTTATTTATCTTTTTTTGGTGACCGTGCTTGGCGGATCCACTCAATATATTTTTCTCTTTCTGGCATTTTGTATCACAGCCGTGTTTTCTTGTTATCTTTTATTAAACAAAAAGTGGAAAACTCTTTTATGCTATTGCGGAGTGATGGCTTTATCTGCCGCAACGGTCTTTTTACTCTGGCCTTACGACATTGAAAAATTTACAACACCTTCTTTATACGGAGCCGAGATGCCCTATCTTTGGGAAATAAAATATTGTTTACAATGCATTTTCAACCAAACTCTGGGAATCTGGATCCCTTATCTAAATCCCCTGCGAAACGCTATCATATTGATCGCATTTGTATATGTACTCATTTTGGTTACTGGTATCTGCTTTATTTTCCGTAAGAGCTCTCGTTTTAAAAATCTTATAAGCCAAATGCGAACTTCTATTGCAGCATGGTTAAAGCTCATACCAAAGAAATTGTACAATATGAATAAACTGTATCTGCTTTTCTCCTTTACCTGGATTGGCACTATGCTTATAATCGCCAAAACATGTAATATTTTTGTGATGGGCAAATATGCAGACCGCTATCTCTTCTGTCTGTTTCCTATTGTTTCAGTACTTTTTGTTGGCATTGTATACAAATGTATACAACGAATTCCTTTAAAACGCTTCAAGACAAATAAAAAGATTCCATGGATCAGTGTCACCAGTTTATTAATTGTACTTATTATCGTGAACCATATTCATTATCCCTGTAATTATTTATTTCAAAGACAGTGTGATGCTCCACCAATTTCAGAACTTGTTAAAGATTCAAATGTCATCTTGCTAACAAAATCTTCCGGAAACCTTCCCTTTTATCCGCCAATGTTTTTAGATAGCAGACACTTTTTTGTGTCCAGTCCTTTTGAGGATATAGATACAACGATTGAAGCAATGGACAAACTGGATGATAACAATTCAGCCGTTTATCTCATCGCTGAAGCTGCTTACTTTCTTCCAGAAAACTATCAGCGAGATGAAACAAAACCAGACTACATTTATGACGAAGAAAGCATGTTTGCGTGTCCTTACAAATTATCAGAATACCTGGATAAAGTCACCACCTGCAAATGGAGCACGCAAAAAAAATATATTCAGACAGAGGACTCCTTTAAAGGAACTCTAGTGGTATACAAACTTCGATAATACATAACCAAAAAAACCTTGTATGATTCTGTTTTTTCTTAAGAACCATACAGGGTTATTCTTTTGACTTCATCCTTCATTTATTAACCTGCCATAGAGTAAATCTGCATCATCGGCATAACGATGGCTCCCACTACACCGCCAACTACAACTGCCAGAAGTACAATAACTACCGGCTCCATCGCCGTTGTCAGGTTCTTTGTAGCAGCCTCTACCTCCTGCTCATAGTACTCCGCCACCTTATCCAACATCGCCTCCGTGTTACCGGTTTCTTCCCCGATTCGCAGCATATGATACACCATCTGTGGAAACACCTCAGAGGCCTCTATCGGCTCCGACATAGGGACACCCTGCATAACCTCTTCCCTGGATTCATTCAGCACTTTCCGCACAACCCGGTTCTCCACAACATTTGCCACGATACCCAGCGCCTCCACCAACGGTACACCGGACATAACCAATGTGGACATGGTCATACTAAATTTTGCCGATGCATTTTTGATAGAAAAGTCTTTGACAATCGGAATTTTCAGGCAGATCCGGCTGGTAATCTGCTTACCTGTCTCTGTATTCTTCGCATATATGATCAGTGCAACGAATCCAATGATTCCACCAATTACCCAGATCAGATTTGACTTCATAAATTCACTGACCGCAATAACGATACGGGTGGGCAGTGGAAGCTGCTCTCCCATCATTTCAAAAATCTCCTGGAACTGAGGTATCACTACTACCATCAGTACAATGACAACAATAACTGCTACTATAAGCACTACCACCGGATAGATCATCGCACCGACCAGTATGGAACGCAGCTTCTGATCCTTCTCAAACTGGGTACAAATTCGCTCAAAGGCGACACTCAAGTTACCAGTGGCCTCTCCGGCTGCCACCATATTGATCAGCAGATCCGGAAACACTTTTCCTTCCAATGCCATGGCATTGGCAAGTGTCTCTCCTTTTTCTACATTTACCTGTACATTGTAGATGGACTTGCGCAGTGTCTTGTTTTCCGTAGAGTCCTCTAACATTTTCAGACCATCCACTACGGTCACACCAGCATTTAGGATGCTGTAAAACTGACGGCAGAAAAGCGTGATATCCTTGAGTTTTACCGGATTGCCAATGGTTATATTCCATGCGGCATCATCTACACTTTTCGTCTCTTTTATGAAGTGTACGATGGCTCCCTCACCCTTCAGCTTGGCTGCCGCTGCTTCTTCCGAGTTTGCTTCCACAGTACCTTTTTTATCTTTTCCGTACCGGTCTGTGATCCTGTACTTAAATGTTGCCATATAGTCCCTCCTTCCTTAGTAAAGCCTTTTCATCAATGCTGTTTTATCCTGGGCAAAGGTGATCGCCTCATCCCGGCTGACCCTGCCCTCTGTATATAGATCAAAAATCGAATCATCCATCGTAATCATGCCACTCTTCCGGCTGGTCTGAATGACTGATGGAATCTGATGGCTCTTCCCCTCACGGATCAGTGCGCGGATGGCACTGTTGGCATGAAGAATCTCAAATGCCGCCACACGTCCTTTTCCATCTGCTGTCTTCATCAGCTGCTGAGAAATAATGGCCTCTAAAAGAGTCGCCAGCTGCAGACGGATCTGGGGCTGCTGATGTGGCGGAAACACGTCGATGATACGGTCAATAGTAGCTGCTGCTCCAATGGTATGCAGCGTAGAAAACACAAGATGTCCGGTCTCTGCTGCTGTTACCGCCGTAGATATCGTTTCTAAGTCTCGCATCTCTCCCACCAGAATAACATCAGGGTCTTCACGAAGAGCAGCCCTAAGAGATGCCGCGTAGCTTTCTGTATCCATGCCGATCTCTCTCTGATTGACAATGGACTTTTTATGTACATGCAGATACTCGATGGGATCCTCCAATGTAATAATGTGGTGGCTGTAATTTTCATTAATTCTATTGATCAACGCCGCCAAAGTTGTAGATTTTCCGCTGCCTGTAGGTCCTGTCACCAGAACAAGACCTCGTTTTTTATTTGTCAGATCAATGACTGACTGGGTCAGGCCAAGCCCCTCAGGCTTTGGTATGTCCATATTGATCAGACGTATAACGAATGCCATGGAACCTCTCTGCTTAAATACATTTACACGGAACCGTCCCTGGCCGGTTATCGCGTATGAAAAATCTGCTTCCCCGGTAGCATTAAATCCTGCGATCAGACGCTTTGGTATCATCTGTTCTACCAGAGCTTTCGTATCCGCCCCCGTAAGTGGTGTAGATGTCAAATCCCTCAACGTTCCATGAATCCTGCATTTGATCGGCACCCCAACCGATACATGCACATCCGAAGCCCCCACCTTTCGCGCCTGCAACAGTATATCGTCAAGAGTCATAACCCCTTTTCCTCCTTCTCATCGTTTCTGCTTACCAACTTGTCACTCTGCCGCAATTCTTTCTACCTCTGAAATCGAAGTAACCCCCTTTAAAACCAGTTTTGCAGCACCAAGCCGAAGTGTCGTCAACCCCTCCTTTAACGCTGTTTTTTGAATTTCCTCCGCTCCGCCGCCCCGGCTGATCACTTCCCGCAGCGCCGGCGTGATCGGCATAATTTCATAGACACCGATTCGCCCCCGGTAACCGGAGTTATTACAATAGGCACACCCGGATTCCGACGGCTCATAAATCATCGGATTGGAATCACCCCGCAGACGAAGTCTGAATTTATCGGTATCCGTCATCTGCTTTTGCACATGGCATTTGGGACAGATACGACGCACCAGTCGCTGGGCTATGATACCCACCACAGAATCCGCCACCATATATGGCTCAATTCCCATATCCTCAAGACGGGTCACTGTACTGGCTGCACTGTTCGTATGAAGTGTACTTACCACAAGATGCCCTGTAATCGCCGCCTTTACGGCTATACTCGCTGTCTCCTCGTCTCGGATCTCCCCGATCATTATGATGTCCGGATCTTGACGAAGAATAGAACGAAGTGCCGACGCAAAGGTAAGTCCCGCCTTTTCATTGACTTGAACCTGATTGATACCATCCACATCTGCCTCTACCGGATCCTCCACAGTAATGATATTTACATCGCCACCGTTCAATTCATTCAAAACCGTGTAAAGAGTAGTTGATTTACCACTTCCAGTAGGTCCTGTTACCAATATGATCCCATGGGGATTTTTGAGAATGCCATCGAAACGTTTCAGTTCTTCTTCCTGAAAACCAAGTTCGCTCTTCTCTTTGTTCAATCCGGATTTGGATGCGATACGCATAACGACCTTCTCCCCAAAAGTAGTCGGAAGCGAAGATACACGAAGATCATACTCAACCCGGTTGAAAACCAGGGTCATACGACCATCCTGAGGGGCACGTTTTTCAGATATATTCATTCCACTCACAATTTTTATACGAGCCACAATAGCATTTTGAAGATCTTTTGGATACCTCATAACCTCCTGCATGGCGCCGTCGATACGATACCTTACCCGAACCTGGTCTTCCAAAGCCTCGATGTGAATATCACTGGCACGTTCGTTAACTGCCTGCTCTATGATCTTATTGACAAGAAGCACAATGGGTGAATTATCCACCTCATCATTGCTATCTTCCTCTTTTTTAAGCTTCTGGTTTTTGTCCATACGCTCTTGGGCAAAACTCTCCGCCAGCTTGGCAGACTGTTCATTTCCATAGTACTTTTCTATAGCATAGGTGATATCCGATGGCGTCGCCACCATAATATCAATCTGCATATTAGTGATAATGGAAATATCATCTACCGCAATAATATCCAGCGGATCCGCCATGGCAATCCGAAGAATATTGGGATTGTTTTCATCCAGTTCAAAGGGGATCACATTATTTTTGCGCACAATGTTTTCCGGCAGCAGCTCAATGATCTCTGGAGCCAGCTTTGCTTCACGGATCCTGGCAAGAGGAATCTTCATCTGATGTGACATTGCCTCTGCGATCTCAGTCTCATCGGTGTATTTCAACTCGACCAGCACCTCTCCAAGACGCTTGCCCGTTTTTCTCTGCTCTTCCAATGCCGTCATCAACTGTTCCTGGGTAATGACATTGGCATCGATCAAGACATCACCGATTCTCTTACGAGTTTGACTTATCATAATCTATCACCTATTCTCCGTTGTTGATTTTGCATTTTTGGCTTTCCGTATCTTTATGCCTGACCAGATGCCGATTCCGGCAACAATCGAAAATAAAACGAGTTTTACCCCATAACTTATAAATGCTCCAGCTAAAGACATACAATACCTCCTATCTGTCAATGCCTGTTGGCAAGTTCTTTCACTACATCATCCCAATTCAAACCACATTCCGCCATCAGCACCATCATGTGGTATAAAAAATCGGCTATTTCATATTTTAATTCCTCTGCATCCGGATTTTTGGCGGCAATCACAATTTCGGTCGCCTCTTCTCCGCACTTTTTCAGTATTTTATCAATCCCCTTTTCAAAAAGATAATTTGTATAAGAACCTTCTTTGGGGTGTGCTTTCCGGTCTTCGATGGTAGCAAACACCTCATTCAGTATGGTAAGCGGATTGGTATTATTATATTCTTTTTTTGCCAGTTCATTAAAGAAACAGCTTCTCGCTCCCGTGTGACAGGCCGCCCCTACCTGATGGACCTTGGCTAAAACCGTGTCGTGGTCACAATCCAGACGCAGTTCTTTCACATACTGATAATGTCCAGATGTCTCTCCCTTACACCACAGCTCCTGCCTGCTTCTGCTAAAATATGTCATTTTTCCAGTGGCACAGGTCGCCTCATAAGACTGCTGGTTCATATAAGCAAGCTGAAGCACTTCCCCCGTCTTATAATCCTGGGTAATACATGGGATCAGTCCCTTTTCATCCGTCTTAAACTCAGAAAAGTCCATGGCAGACTCAAAGGTATTCATTTCTATTCCTGCCTGCTTCATGTTCATTTTTATCTTGAAAATTTCTTTATCCAGAAAATAATTGGTAGATACCCCGCACACATTCGGAAGACGAAGGAGACTCTCCAGATCGTTTCTAAGCAGACTATCCCGGATGATGATCTGCTTACCAGCATTGCTGCACCTGCGCTCCAGACCGGCATCCAGATCAACATGTTTTATGAGCAGTGTGTCCACAGGGAAAGGAACCTTGTCAAAATCAATATCCCCATCAATCTCTAAAACAATCTTGTCTGCGCCAAACCGTCCCGTAACTTCTTTCAGCACTGCCACATTGGGACTGATCTCATATTTCACTACCACCTGCTCAGCACCTGTATAAAATGCCTTTTTGGCATCTTCAAAACGCCCTACATACATCCCTGTGATAAATGGTATGTCGATCTTCGCCGCAATCTGCTTTAACGCCGCCAGAAACTCTTCCCGCTCTTTCTCCATTTTGGAATAGTTATAGATAAATAGAGCATCTGCCCCGGCAAAGCAATACTGCTCCGCCTGCATTATGATATTTGCCGGAAGTTCATTTTCTCCGTTTATATATGGAATTATCTTTTTATAAGCCAAAATGTATTTCCTCCCTATAAGGTTCCTTTTGTGGAAAGGACTCCCTCAATTCTCTCATCCTTTTTTACCGCCAGATCCATCGCCTTGGCAACCGCCTTAAACATTGCTTCAACAATATGATGTGTGTTGATCCCGGCGAGCTGGCGGATATGAAGGTTCATACCCAGTCCCGACGCAAATCCCATAAAAAATTCACGCACGGTCTCTGTCTCCATAGTACCTAACTTCCCTGCCGGAAGTTCTGCTTCAAATGCAAAATATGTACGTCCTGATATATCCAGTGCTGCCAGAACCAGTGCATCATCCATCGGGAGAATAAAATTGCCAAAGCGGCTGATTCCCTCTTTGTCTCCCAGTGCCCTGGCAAAAGCCTGCCCCAGCACGATACCGGTGTCTTCGACGGTGTGGTGCGCATCCACATGCACATCTCCTTTTACCTGGATCTCCAGATCAAAGAAACCATGTTTCGCAAATCCCTCCAGCATATGGTCAAAAAAGCCAATTCCTGTGTCAATGCTGAATTTTCCTGTGCCATCCAGGCCTAACTGCACGCTGATATCTGTCTCTTTTGTACAGCGCCTGCATTCTGCCATCCGTTCCACTTATTTCCTCCTGTCGCGATGGTATAGTATGCCATCATTTATCTATTTATTCTACCATGGTCTTACAAAAAATGCAAGTTCTATTCCTGTTTTTCTTTCCATCGCTGATAGAGATCCGGCCGGAATTTTCTGGTTCGTTCCAGTGATTTCTCCTGTCTCCATGTCTCTATCTTTTCATGATGCCCAGACAAAAGCACCTCCGGTACCTTTCTCCCCAAAATCTCTGCTGGTCTTGTGTATTGAGGATACTCCAGCAGTCCATCAGAAAAGCTCTCCGTATCCGCGGAATCTCCATTTCCCAAAACCCCCGGCACCAGGCGGGAGATGGTATCCATCATTACCATTGCCGGCAGCTCGCCACCAGTGAGAACATAATCTCCCAGGGAAACCGGATCCGTCACGATCTCTTCCAGAACTCTCTCATCAATCCCCTCATAATGACCGCAGAGGAACACCAGCTCATCTTCCCTGGCAAGCTCCTGCGCAACAGACTGGTCAAACACTTTTCCCTGTGGTGTCAGATAAATCACCCGTTTCGGCTTTCTGCCGGTCTTGTCACATACTGCCTGATAACAGCGGTACACCGGCTCTGCCTGCATCACCATTCCAGCACCGCCGCCATAAGGGTAGTCGTCCACTTTGCTGTGCTTGTCCAGCGTATAGTCCCGTATATTAAATGTCTCCCAGCAGATCAGTCCCTTTTCTCCCCCTCTGCCAAGGATACTGGCCTCCATGATCCCCGGAAACATCTCCGGAAATAATGTCATAATATAATAATTCATCCTTCCCTCCACCGCCGGAACTGTTCCGGCATCTACGCACTGATCTATAAATCCAGCAGGCCCGGCATCACATGCGCCACCACCTGTTTATTTTCTGTATCCACTTTTTTTATACACTCCGGAATAGAGGGAAATAACAGCTCCCTTCCTTCCTGGGATGTGATCACAAACACCTGGTTAGCGCCCGTATCCATCACATCCTTTACTGTTCCCAGTGGTGTACCGTCTTCTTCCACCACCTCTGCCCCGATGATATCACAGATAAAATATTCTCCCTCTTCCAGGGGCACTGCATTTTCTCTGGTCACCATGATATCACATTTGCGGAACTGCTCCACCTGGTTGATGTCGTTGTACTCCTTGAACTTCAAAATCACCAGGTTTTTAAAATATCTTACCTTTTCCACCTGCAGGGGAATCTGCCCTTTTTTCGTAACAAGGATCACCTCTTTGCATTGGTCAAAGCGCCTGGGATCATCCGTGGTGGGGAATACCTTTACCTCACCGCGGATGCCATGGGTTGTTGTAATTACGCCAATTCTAAGTAAATCTTCCATCTCTTCCTCTCTTTTCTAAACATAACAGTGCCTGTGACAGCACATACTGCAGCACAGGCACAAATGTTTATTGAATTTCGACCATTATTTTCTTGTCGCTCTTCGATGCGGAAGCACGCACCACGGTGCGGATCGCTTTCGCAGTCTTTCCCTGTTTGCCGATCACTTTTCCCATATCATCAGGAGCAACCTTTAAACTCAGGACAATTTCTTTTTCATTTTCTGTCTCAGTTACGACAACTTCGTCAGGATTGTCCACTAAAGCACTAGCAATTACTTCAACTAATTCTTTCATACTGCCAACCTCTCCTTAGACTCAGGACGCATTATTTTGCAATACCTGCCTGTTTAAACAAACGAGCTACTACATCCGTAGGCTTTGCACCGTTTGCAATCCATTTTTTCGCTGCCTCTTCATCAATCTTAACAGCTGCAGGCTCCTGATTTGGGTCATAAGTACCAATTTCGTCGATATTTCTGCCATCTCTAGGAGATCTCTCGTCAGCTACAACAATTCTATAAAATGGTGCTTTTTTCTGCCCTAATCTCTTCAGTCTGATCTTTACTGCCACGTCTTTCACCTCC
>JAAVZE010000002.1 GCA_022791495.1 Eubacterium sp. | reverse complement strand
TTATACGCTTAGGTACCCTCGGGGTACCACAGAAAACACCTCCTCCCAGAGGTGTTTTTTGTTTGACAAAAACCTTTCTACTCCTGTTGATCAATCGTCATATGTATCAAGTGCAAGACTGATCTCCAGCGCCCGGTTGATTGTCTTTAATACAGTCTCATCCAGATGGCATACCTTCTCTTTTAATCTGGATTTGTCAATCGTACGAATTTGTTCCAACAGAATGACCGAATCTTTTACAATCCCATAACTTTCTGAATCCAAAGCGATGTGCGTCGGCAGCTTTGCCTTATTCATTTTGGAAGTGATTGCCGCACAGATTACTGTCGGACTATATCGGTTTCCCATATCATTCTGTATGATCAAGACCGGTCGCACGCCACCCTGTTCGGAGCCTACGACCGGTCTTAAATCTGCATAATAAATATCGCCTCTTTTTACTACCATCGGTATTACTCCCTAACATTGATATATTTTACTTATGTAGCCTATTATTACCAATATACGGAAGTTTATACGAATCGTACTCAATTAATTTATATATTTTCTTGGAACTCGTGCTGAGATACCACACACATATTCATAATTAAAAGAATGTGACAGCGCAGCCACTTCTTCCACGGATATTCCATGCTCCCCGTCTGTTCCGATCAAGGTCACAATATCTCCCTCGGATACACCATCTATCTCTGTAACATCCACCATAAACTGATCCATACAGATCTTTCCTATAATCGGCGCATACTGTCCCCGTATCAGCACTTGTCCCTTTCCGGACAGATCCCGTTTTACTCCATCAGCATAACCCACCGGAATCGTCGCCACCACGGTCTCCCGGCTGGCAGTGAAAGTTCCCCCATAACCAACACTGGTTCCTGGATGAATGCGTTTTACTAAAGAGACCTGGGATTTCCATTGAAGGGCGGGAATGAAATGTAGGATATCCCTGGAAACCTTCTCCGAGGGATACAGTCCATAGGTAGTGATCCCGGAACGTACCATATCCAGCTGAGATTCTGGAAACTGAATGATGGAAGCACTGTTGGCTGCATGCTTGATTGGAATATGAACCCCCCGGTTTTGCAGTTCCTGAAGAAAAATCTTAAACTTTTCAAAAGGTTCTCTCGCCGCCTCCGAAGTCTCCTCATCGGCACAGGCAAAATGGGTAAATGCACCTTCGATCTCAATGCCAGGCAATTCACCAATCGCCCGGATAACTTCTACATTATCTTTGACGGGCATAAATCCGATCCGGCTCATCCCGGTATCAATCTTAATATGAATTTTTGCTGTTTTTCCCATATTTACAGCGGTATCGCTCAGCTGTTTTGCCATGGAATAACTGTAAACGGTCTGGGAAATATCCTCATGAATGATGTCTTCAAACCAGTCCTTTCCAGTATAACCAAGGATCAAAAGCATTTTTTTTATACCATTTCCCCGGAGTTTGATCGCCTCTTCCGGAATGGCTACCCCATAGGCATCCACCAGGTCATCTAATGCCTCTGCCACTGCGATATCCCCATGGCCATAGGCATTCGCTTTGATGACTGCCATAATCTTTACACCTTCGCCAACCCGATCTCTCTCCACAGCTATATTGTGGCGGATCGCCCCCAGATCGATCTGCGCGTAAGTTCTGTCATATCGTTTCTTCTCACTTTCAAGTTCCATGATAAAAACCTTTCTACCTTCTATTATTATAGAATATTTTTTAGACTGTCAATCAATGCAGAGGCCGTCATAGAATAGGGACTATAGGTCTCTGTATAGTAGTCTCCTGCCAGCCCGTGTACATATACCCCGGTGGCTGCCGCTTCAAACAACGGCTTTCCCTGGGCAGCAAATCCCGCAATGATTCCTGTCAACACATCTCCGCTTCCTCCGGTGCCCATCCCTGAATTACCGGATACGTTTACATACTGTCTGGAACCGTCCCCCACGATGGTTCGGGCATCCTTTCCCACCAGGATACAGCCCGTGTCTGCCGCAAACTCACGGACAGCCTCCCCTAAATGTTCTTTGATATAAGATATTTTCTGATGGGATAGAACAGAAAATTCCTTAGGATGAGGAGTTAGTATAATCGAATTTCTCCCCTTTAGCTCTTCCCTGGAACACAGCACAAGAGCGTCACCGTCCAGGATCATCGGTTTATCACAATTTTTCAACACATAGGCAGTGATCTTTTTTGCCTTTTCCTCTCTTCCAAGCCCCGGTCCAAGCACTACGGTGTCGGCAAAAGAAAGAACCCGTTCCAGCGCCAGAAAATCCGGTTCTCCTTCTTCCTCATCATAAGCTTCAAACAGCGCCTCCGGACAACCTGCCAGAAGGAGATCCCGATTTTCTCTGGCGGAACAGATCATGACCAGCCCAGCCCCGGATGCATAGGCAGCTTTCGCGCTTAGAAGAGCAGCTCCACTCATCTTGCTGCTTCCACCAATGACTGCCACATGACCAAAACTTCCCTTGTGCCCGTCAGGAGCCCTCTCTGGCAAAATGGCCGGCAGATCATCCGGCTCGAAATAAAAAACCGGATTTTCCACTGCCTCATAACTGGTCCTTGGATATCCGATATCTCCGATGATTATCTCTCCGGCATACTGACAGCCTGGATACAATACAAGCCCCAGCTTATTTACACCAAAAGTCACCGTGACATCCGCCTTTACGGCCACATTCATAACCCTTCCGTCATCTCCGTTGATACCGGAAGGAATATCGACTGCATATATTTTTTTGCCGGAAAAATTTATATCCTGTATCACCTTTTCATACACCCCGCCGATATCCCGGCTCAGTCCCACACCGAACAAGCTGTCTACAAGGACTGAATAAAACGGGGAACCGACAGTCTCCTCTGGCTGAACTGGCACGTCACAAGCCGCTGCCAGCGCCAACTGTTTTCTGGCGTCCGGAGTCATTTTTTCCGGATCCCCCACCAGCACCACCGCAGTCCGAAACCCGTGCTGATGCAGCATTCTGGCTGCTGCCAGGCCGTCCCCTCCATTATTTCCGGAACCACACACGATCAGTATTCCACTGTCACGGCTCTCTCGTTCTATCAGAACAGAAACGAGGGTCATTGCCGCCTTTTCCATCAGAACAAGCCCTGGAAACCCTATGTTGTTTATGGCATGATCATCCAGCTGCTTTGACTGGCCGCTGGTAAATAAATATCTCACTGGACTTCCTCCTCACTGAACTCCTGGCTTCCGCCACATCCGATCACAAAAGCTGTAGCGGTATCTAACGTATTGGTGATACTGATCTTGAGTTCTTTGATCCCCAGCTGACTGGCAATCTCTTTGGCACCGCCATACAGATTTACATAAGGTGCCCCTTTTTCATTACGGAGCACTTCGATCTCTGCTGGCTGACAGCCGGAAAAGCCGGTGCCAAACACTTTTGACACTGCTTCCTTCCCAGCAAAATCCGATGCGGCGCGGATCTTTCTGGAATCAAACTGACTTGTCTCTGCTTCTGTAAAAATTCGTTTCACAAAATGATCTCTTTCACAAGCCTTTCGCACTCGGTCGATCTCGACGGAATCCACTCCAATTCCGACAATCTTCTCAAACATATTATTGCGGTTCACTCCTGATTATATTTTATTTTTGTCAAATAGATTCATCACTTCTCTACCCAAAAGAGCATGCATCAACGAATAAGTAGAATCGAGGCTTTCCTCCAGCTCCACCTTATATGCCACTTTTTCCTTGAGCTGTTCTCTCATAATATTAATCTCGCCACTGAGATCCGCCAGCTCTTCATTGCGGTTCTTCCACTGGTCATAACAGTAACGGATGCCGGTAACAAGCAGACGTTCGTTGGCATTTTTTATCTCATAAGGAAGATCCAGAAGCCGCTCCGATTCGGTTTCAATCCGCTCTTTGGTCTCAAGTAGAAGTTTCTGCTGCTTATCCTTCTTTTTATCACTGTTTTCCTCATTCATTCCGGATACAATAGCGTCCATCAACTTCTTTTTTCCAGTTTTTAAGCCCTTAATGGTATTTACCCGTTTACCCTGCTCTTTTAAAAGCTCGTTCAGCTCCTTTTCCAAAGCTTGTATTTCTACAGGTTTTTCTCCCCCTGGAAAAAGCTTATGCCATCTCTGGTCCAATACAAGAATTGGAATCTTTTTCCCTTTCAAAAGCTCTTCTACCGGAATATTCTCTGCTGCATTCTTTTTCATACTGCACCT
Organism: Eubacterium sp.; assembly: GCA_022791495.1. GTDB lineage: Bacteria > Bacillota > Clostridia > Lachnospirales > Lachnospiraceae > Eubacterium_F. Next base: position 7,444 of record JAAVZE010000002.1, on the reverse strand, counting down.
CATTTCAAAAAATAGTCACCCGTTTTTTTCAGATAATTTGTAGGACAATCTCATCAGGCTCTCTGCCAGATGAACATTTTCCACCACCACATGTTCTGGAAGATTCAGGTCCGTAGAGGCAAAATTCCAGAATGCCTTCACGCCCAGATCTGCCAGTCTGCCGGCAATTTTAGAAGCCTGATCTTTGGGCAGGGTCAGTGCCGCAATATGTACCGGGTGCTCTCTGGTAAAGGTTTCAAGGTCCTCCACTGGCATCACCTGTATGCCATTGATCACTTTTCCCACCACCATGGGATTGATGTCGAAAATTCCTGATACACGGAACCCTCTTTTCACAAATCCGCTATAGTTTGCCAGTGCCTGCCCCAGATTTCCCGCACCAATAATAATCACATTATAATTGTGTTCCAACCCCAGAATCTTTCCAATTTCATCGTGAAGAAAACTGACATTATAACCATATCCCTGTTGTCCAAATCCTCCAAAATTATTAAAATCCTGACGGATCTGAGAAGCAGTAACTTTCATTTTTTTACTCAGTTCCTGAGAAGAAATCCGGTCGATCCCATTTTCCAGAAGTTCACTCAGATATCTATAATACCGCGGCAGACGTTTGACCACTGCAGATGATATTTTTTTATTTTCCATGAATTGAGAACCTCCATGTACTTTTATCATATGATGTTGGGGCAAATTTCTTTTTAACCCTAGCATTATAATATTAATTATACTACATTTTTTCTGATAAAAAAAGATGTAAAAGTCAACTTTTTATGATACAATAGTACAATAGTTGTACGAAACAGAGTTACCGTATGGAGGAAAATATGTTACTTGCATGCAGTCATGTCGACAAAAAATTTAATGATGTCCCCCTTTTTTCAGATGTCACCTTTCATATCAATGACATGGAGCGGGTTGCCTTAGTGGGGAGTAATGGCGCCGGAAAAACCACTCTTCTTCGCATTATCGCCGGGGAACTAACTGCCGATTCCGGGGAGATCACCACCGCAAAGGATAAAACCATCGGATATCTCCCCCAACAGCTGGGATATCACTCAGAAAACAGCATTTATGATGAGCTCCTTGAAGTAAAGTCAGAGATCACGGAGCTGGACCACAGCATACGGAACATGGAAGAACAAATGCAGCATGTCTCCGGCAAAGAGCTGGAATCTCTTCTGGAGAAATACCATCGCCTGCAGACAGAATTTGAGGCAAAAGACGGCTATGCCTGCAAAAGCCAGATCATGGGCATCATCAATGGACTTGGCTTTGGCGGCAGGGATATGGAGCAATGCATCAATACGCTTTCCGGAGGACAGAGAACCAGAGTAGCACTGGGGAAACTGCTTCTTCTTGAACCGGATCTCCTGATCCTGGACGAGCCTACCAACCACTTAGATCTGCCTTCCATCCAATGGCTGGAAAATTATCTTTCCGGCTATAAAGGCGGTGTTATGATCGTATCCCATGACCGGTATTTTCTGGACCGCATCGCGGAAAAAGTTGTGGAGATCGAACATGGTAAAGCGGTTTCTTTTATTGGAAATTACAGCACCTATGCCGAAAAAAAAGAGCAGCTGCGCCATACCCAGCTCAAAGAATATGAAAATTATATAAGAAATGTCAAGCATCAGGAGGAAGTGATCGAGAAACTTCGTTCTTTTAATCGGGAAAAATCTATAAAACGAGCAGAAAGCCGTGAAAAAATGCTGAAAAAAATAACGCCCGTGGAAAAACCAGTGGAGACTCAAAAAACCATGCGTTTTGAACTTACTCCGGAAAAAACCAGTGGAAACGATGTCTTACATGTGGATGATTTTTCAAAATCCTTTGGAGAAAAACATCTTTTTGAACATATCTCTTTTGACATCCATCGGGGAGAACGGGCTGCGATCATTGGAAAAAATGGTACAGGAAAAACAACACTTTTAAAAATACTCTGTGAATTGGAAACAGCCGACAGCGGCAGTGCTAAACTGGGAACCAATGTAGAGATCGGTTATTATGACCAGGAACATAACGTACTGCACGACGACAAAACTATTTTTGACGAAATTCATGACGATTATCCTGATCTGAACAACACCAGAATCCGTAACGTCCTGGCGGCCTTTTTGTTTACTGGAGATGATGTATACAAAAAGATCTCCCTGCTCAGCGGTGGAGAAAAAGGAAGGGTATCCCTGGCAAAACTGATGCTGTCAAAGGCAAATTTCCTTCTGCTGGACGAGCCTACCAATCATCTCGATATCGAGTCCAAGGAAATTCTCGAGGAAGCCCTGAACCAGTACACGGGAACGGTACTTTATGTATCCCATGACCGGTATTTTATCAATAAAACGGCAACCCGGATCATGGAACTCACAGAACATAAGCTGCTCTCCTACCAGGGAAATTATTCCTATTATCTGGAAAAAAAAGAGACGATGGAAAAGATTTTTCTTGATCCTGCGAATCCTTCTTCCCCAGACCAAAAAACCGTATCGGAAGCAAAATTAAACTGGAAAGAACAAAAAGAACGGGAAGCAAACCGACGTAAGATCGAAAATAATTATAAGAATGCAGAAAATAAAATCCAGGAGCTGGAAGAACAGATCAACAAAATCGATGAAGAGACTGCACTTCCGGAATATGCCTCCGATGTAGCAAAATTAACGGAACTTACAAGAAAAAAAGAAAGCCTGGAGGCAGAGTTGGATACTGCTCTGACAGAATGGGAAACTTATGCTGAGGAACTGGAATCTCTTGAACATGATACAGAATAAATCAGGATCGTCATGCTTTTTTATTCAGTTTTTATGTAAAACCGATGAAAAGCCTGCTTTGCCCTAATAAACAACAAAATCTGCCAGCCCTGAAGGACCGGCAGATTTTTGAGTTTATGTCTTATGCATGTTATGTACAGCAAATTACATCCGGTATATCATTTTCCAGTTACAGATACCAGTTCCAGGCACTCATAGGATTCTGAAACATATTATAGGTTCCGGTTCTTCCATAAGTGGTGCCTGTGGCTGCCTCCCTTACCGCCGCCTGACCGATACTCTGGGAACGGCTGGAAGTCAGTGCCGCAAAGGATGTATTGCCATTAAATATCCGCTTTAAAGTATCAATGTCAGCATTTTTCAGTTTGTCGGTATCCAGGGAAAGTGTGTTATCTTTTGCGATTGCAATCCCGGCCTGCGCCAGGCTTTTCTCATAGATTGCCGTTTGTCTCACCATATACTGGGTATTTCTCTTCACATTAGTACTGGAAGATTCACTGCCTGCCTTCACCGCTGTATTATAATCCGAGACAAAATTTTTCACGGCATTTGTTATGGCATCCATATCATAGCCACGTGTGGTCGTCTGCACTCCGGTCTCTGTATCCTTTGTGGTGGTAACTACTTCATTAAAAAGTGAGTTGGTCCCTTTTGCAGTCAAAGCTGCTGCTGATTTTGACAGATCGTCGGTCTCTTCTTTGACTTTATTCAATGCCTTTCCCGCATAGGAATAAGACGATGAAGCCTTCCAAAGATCCTGATAAACAGAATTGGTCTTTGTACCAGTACTGTTATTACTGCCTTGTGAAACCTTCTGGCTTTCTCTTGCCTTCGCATAATAAGACGTAAGAAGTTTTTTATAACTGCCGCTGCGAATACTGGAATAATCCCCCAGTGACCCGTAAAAACTGCTTCCAAAACCGCCACCAAACATACTACGGTACATTCCGTAATTTCCAAAATTTATGTTCATAATCATTCCTCCTTTCGGCAGATTATATGTTGCTGTCTACTTTTACTCCTTTTAAATCTTCCTGGATCAGTTTCAGCTCATCTAAAATTTCATCCAACTCTTTCTTTATCTGGGAATCTGGATCATTATAAGAATTCATCGTATCAATCGTTTCTTTATTCTGGGAATCTTCCAGCTTCTCTTCGTTCTCTTCCTTCTTTTCTAAGCGCTCTTCTTCCTCTTCTTTCTTCTCGGCAAGTTTTTCTGCTTTCTCTTTTGCTTCCTCCATTTTCTCCTCGATATGCTTTTTGCCCTCATTTATAAGATCACCAAAAATATCTTTATTGGCAGCTTCGAGAATCTCTTCCGACTGTTTTTCGGCATCTACCATCGTGTGCGATTTGAGCCGCTCAATTTTCGTATCACCAAGGGAACTGCTGATTGCTTTGATACCGCCTTTATTTTTCTCAATATATCCTCTATACAGGTTTTCTCGCTCTTCCAGCTCTTGAAGCTGCTGCTGATATTCCTCAGGATATTCTGTACTATCTTCTGTCACGCCATAGCGCTCCATTAGCTCCTGTTTTTCTCCCCGGATCTGATCCAGTTCCTTATAATACCCCACATTGGCATCTTTTAATTCCTGCATTTGATTCGACATATCATCCATACTCTGGTCAATTTTCTTTTCTGAATCAAAGGTGTCCATAAGAACCTTCATCGCCTGCTTCTGGGCCTGTTTCTTTTTGATCGTTATACTGTCAGGGCGCACCCCGATATTTCCTGCGAAAACAGTTGATCTCTTATTGTTGCCCTCTTTTTCTGTCTGGCGTCTTGCCACTGCATTTTCATTGGTCACAAACAAACTTTTTACTGCTTTTCCTGCATGTATTGTGAATGACATAATGATCACCAATCCTTTCTTTTTATGTATTACTGATTTTTATTACATATATCTGTAAACCCAGTCTCTCAAAACATCTGTCCAATGCAGTCTGTTACAGCTGATATAGACTACGGACTGTTCTGTTCCATAGGGCTGATATTGTACAATGCCACCGCCACCGCCGACTCCGGGCTGCTTCATATAGCCTCCATAGTAGATCCAAAAGCTGTCTTCCTTTTCATACTTTTTATCGGTTTTGGCTAATAATTTCTTCACTTTATCATTTTGTACCTGAAGACCATCCTCTGTCATTTGTACTGCCGAGTTAAATTCCGGATCATCCATAAATATGACCTGTTTTGCATCGTAACTGTACAGGGAAAAATCATGAAAAGGGGTATAAAATGGATAGGAAAACTGATTTACCAGAACAAACATGATCAGGACAATTCCACTGGTAGCTGCACCCAAAACAGCTGGCCATATCCTCGTTCCTTCCTTATATCCTGCAATCATATGAATCCGTCTTTTCATCACCCGAAAAGAACGCCTGGCAGCCAGAGCTGGCATCGCCTTAATTTTTTCTGTCTTTTCCTTGTTCCCGTCAATACAATCCAGAGACCGGATCAAAAGCATGCCATAGGCATCCGGAGAAATTTTTCCGGAGTGGATCGTATCATGATCACACAATAACTCCAGATCATCCTTCATCCATTTACTGCACAAATGGATCAATGGATTCATAAACCATATGATCCGAAAACAGTCAAATACAAAATAAAGGATCAGATGTCCATGACGGATATGATTGTACTCATGCTGCAGAATTCCCTGTATCTCATCCTCACTAAACTGACGTATCATCGCTTCTGGGAGCACGATCACCGGTCGAATGATTCCCATGGAAAAAGGGGTAGTAAAAGATGGATTGACTCGGATCGTAACATGTTTTAAAATGTCAGGGCGAATCATAAATTTGTTCTCTGGTACAAAGACCGGAAGCTTTCTTACCTTTCGCGCCAGCCGGATCTTCCGCTTCAGAAACCAGAATACCATCCCTGTCATCCCTGCAAAATAAAGCCAGCCCCATAGAGGGTTTCCCATAATATTTTCATAAAGGAACGCATAAATGTGTATTCTCCACCTGAAAGACTGCTGGGAAATCTTCAGTGTCCCCATAAATGGCACCGGGATCAAAAGCGCCCAGAGATAAATTTTCATATAAAGTCTGGTCCCACTGGCTTTTCCACTCTTTTTTCCATCCAGGATCCTACGAAAGAACAGAATCAAAAATAATACAAAGATAGAAATCAAAACGGTGCGTCCGGCCTTCAATGTAATGTAACGAACAACATAATCCAGACTTTTAACAACATGAACCAAAATAGCTGCCATGATTACTCTTCACCCCTCTGCTATCTGTCCTTTGACTGACCCTCTTTAAGAATCTGTATCAGTTCATTCCGTTCTTCCTGGGAGAAATGTTCATGTCGTACCAGCGTTGCCACCATTCCCATGGGATTTCCACCAAAATAGCTGTTCATAAACTGTTCGCTTTTTTCTGCCAGACAGATTTCCTTGCTTTTAGTCGGAAAATAATGATATATTCTGGAATCTTTTGCATCCACCTGATAATCTATAATTCCCTTTTTTAACAGCCGGTTAATCAATACCCGTATCGTTTTGGGGCTGACATCTTTAATCCCCTTTAGCCGTTGAATGATCTCTGTGGCAGTCAAAGTTGTATCCTGATTCCACAAAATCTCCATAATGATCCATTCGTTTTCGCTCGGTGTTTTTTCCGCCATACTTTCCTCCTGTTGAGCATAATTCTTCCCATTCACTTATTATATCGGTTTACATCCATAAATAGTTTATAGCAAAAATCAGCAGAATATTTTTTTATTCTGCTGATCCGTATCCTCAAACCCTTTCATATAGCCCTGTAACGCCGTCTGTTTAGCTCAAAGTCAGCGCATTCTCTCTATGATCCGGTTTGCTTTAGAATAAATCTGCTCGACATCCTCTCCTATTTCAAACCTGCCATCTTCGTAGAGAATTTTTCCGTTTATCATCGTCAGTTTAACATTCTCTTTGCTGCCACTGTACACAAGATTTTTAGTCAGGTTATTCTCCGGCTGCATGTTGGGACGATGCATATCGATCATAATCAGATCCGCACATTTTCCCTCTGCCAGAACATCACAATCTTCAAGCCCCATCGTCAAAGCACCTCCCACGGTAGCCATGCGGAGGACATCATCCGCATTCATGGCTGCTGCATCCTGTCTGGTCACTTTTTGAAGCACCGATGCCAGATACATCTCCCGGAACATATCCAGCGCATTGTTGCTGGCAGCCCCATCGGTTCCCAAAGCCACCGTGATATTTTTCTCGATCAGCCCGCAAAGATCAGCTATTCCGCTGGCGAGCTTAAGATTGGACGACGGATTGGATACGATCGAGACACCTTTTTTTTGGCAGATTTCTTTGTCTTTTTCGGACATCCATACACCATGAAAGCCGCCGCCGCCATACTCAAACATCCCAATAGAATCCAGATACTCAAATGGTGAAACATTGTACCTCTCATAACATTCATCAACCTCTCTTTTTGTTTCTGCAATATGCGTATACACCGGCTGCTTGATCCGATTCGCCATCCTGGCAAGTTTCTCAAGAGTCTCACCTTTGGTCGTATATTCGGCATGAAAACCGATTTTTGCTGTCACCAGCGGAGAAAACTCATTGAGCCGGTAAAATTCTTCCTCTGTTTCTTCCACCGTACCGCCAAAGTCATTCATGCTCCCGCACAGTACGGTCCGAAATCCGATC
>JAAVZE010000187.1 GCA_022791495.1 Eubacterium sp. | reverse complement strand
CAAAAGCGTAAGTCCTTGTGCACTGCTTCCAAAGCCAACAAAAGCAGGAAGTCCTGCAAGCCCTCCAGCAATTGTTGTCAAGGAAACTGGAAGTCCTGATGCAAATGGAATAATCGCTCCTGTACCCGCAACACCAGTTGGACCAGTTGGGCCGTCTGCACCAGTTGGGCCTGTTGCACCTGTTGGGCCTGTTGCTCCGTCTGCTCCTGTTGGGCCAGTTGCTCCTGTCGGACCTGTTGCTCCTGTTGCACCTGTTGCTCCGTCTGCTCCTGTTGGGCCTGTTGCTCCAGTTGGACCTGTTGCTCCGTCTGCTCCTGTCGGACCTGTTGGGCCATCATCTCCTGGACATCCTTTTGGTCCCTGGATACCGATTGGTCCAGTCACACCCTGAATACCTTGCGGTCCTGTTACGCCTTGTGGTCCCATAGGACCTGTTGGACCTGTTGCTCCGGCTGGTCCCGGAATACCTCTTGACCCCTGAAGCCCGATATCTCCTTGCGGTCCCACAGGTCCTGTTGGCCCAATTGGTCCAGCCGGTCCCTGAGGTCCGACATCTCCCTTAGGGCCTTCACAACCCGGGTCACCTTTCGGTCCAATATCACCACGAACACCCTGGATACCTTGCATACCCTGAGGTCCGGCGTAACCTCTTGGTCCGGCATAACCTCTTGGCCCTGTGTTTCCGGTAGGTCCTACTGGCCCTGTATTTCCTCTTGGTCCTCTCGGTCCGGGACAACCTGGAATACCCTGAGGTCCCATAGGACCTGGTTCTCCTTTGTCACCCTTTTGACCCGGACAACCAGTATCTCCTTTCATACCCTGTGGTCCCATGGGACCAGTATCTCCCTTAGGTCCCGCAGACCCGCGTTCACAGCATGGAGGATGACACTGATTCTGACAGTTGCTGTATGGATTGTTATTATCCATAAAAATCAAATCCTTTCTAAATTATCTGAAAAAATACTTATAAATATCTTTTTCTACAAATATTTTATGTTTATCTAAAATATTTGTTACATATTTTAGATAAAAATTAGAATATGTCAAAATATACTCTAGGAAATCTGCAGACTGTCAAAATATTGTTTATTATAAAGATAT
>JAAVZE010000077.1 GCA_022791495.1 Eubacterium sp. | reverse complement strand
CCCTGTGGTACCGGAAGACCAAGGCTGGTCATCTCAGCAAGGTTTGCACCTTTTCCGCCGAGGAGTTCACGCATGTCTGCGTTACCTTCACTGAACAAATAAACCCATTTGTTTGCCATGTCTATAAATTCCTCCTAAATTAATAATAGTATTATGGTTTGACTTGCAAAATAACATTTGACTAGTCGCTGTGAACATTATAACACAAGTTCCCCCCAAAGATAAAGCATTTTTTTCCCAGAAACCCTTTTTTTAGCGGATTTCACAAAAACTTCTAGGTTTTCTAATAAATTTCCATGGATATCCGCTGGAATTCATCCTGCCTGAGAGGGCGGAATTCCCCCGGCGCCAGTTGGTTATCCAGCTGGATACCTCCTATGGATACCCGTTTCAGATAGACGACATAACATCCTGCCGCTTTCAACATTCTCTTCACCTGATGTTTGCGTCCCTCAAAGATCGTGAGATATCCTGAAAACACTGGCTGATCCTTTCTGTTACCCGGTTTTATCCCACTGGCAAGATCCTGTATATCCGCAAGAACCGCTGTCCTTCCCCGGACCAGACGGGAAGCACCCGCCCTGCCGCCCCTCAGCTCGATCCCCTGTTCCAGCCTCTGGTGGCTTTCCTCAGAAAGCTTACCCAGCGCCCAGAAAAAATAAGTCTTTTCCACATGATTCTCCGGATTCATAAGCTTCTGGTTCCAGAGACCGTCGTTTGTAACAAAAAGAAGCCCCTCCGTATCCTTATCCAGCCGTCCCACCGGATGAAGTCCCGGCACATCCTCTCTTTGGAAATATTCCATCACTGTCGGGTGTCTGTCATCCTTCACCGCAGTGATACAACCCGCCGGTTTGTGAAACATATAATACACATAAGAATCGTTTTTCTTCACCATCCCACCCCTTCTTCATCCAATCTGACAGCCCAATTGCACAGCAAAAATCCATACTTGAGAAGCCCCAAAAACAACCTTTGCTTTCGGGGCTTCTGTTATTATGTTCCCATACATTTCTTAATATTCCGCCACTGGCGGAACAGTTCAAGCATCACATCTGTATGACTAGGATGCTCCTTTAATCACTTATAATTTACGATCTTGCCAAAATCAGCTTTCAGGGATGCTCCTCCCACAAGACCACCGTCGATATCCGGCTTAGAAAACAGCTCCGCTGCATTTCCCGCATTGACGGATCCTCCGTACTGAATGCGGATCTCCTCTGCTGTGGCACTGTCGTATACCTCAGCAATACAGTCACGGATCGCCTTACATACTTCCTCTGCCTGGTCAGAAGTTGCCGTCTCGCCGGTACCGATCGCCCAGATCGGCTCGTAAGCGATCACAGCTTTCTTTGCCTGGTCAGAAGTCACATTCTGGAATGCGATCTTGATCTGCATACGGATCCAGTCAATGTAGATTCCCTGTTTTCTCTGGGTCAGGGACTCCCCACAGCAGATGATCGGTGTGATGCCGTGTTCAAATGCCTTCAGCACCTTCTTATTTACTGTCTCGTCGGTCTCTGCAAAGTACTCACGTCTCTCAGAGTGTCCGATCACCACGTATTTTACTCCTGCATCGGTAAGCATATTGGGAGCAATCTCGCCGGTATAAGCGCCGCTCTCCTCATAGTACATATTCTCTGCACCGATCTGAATATTACTTCCCTTCGCTGCTTCCACACAAGGGATGATATCGATGGCTGGCACACAGAATACCACATCCGCTTCCTCATTTGCCACAAGAGGTTTTAACTCATTTACCAATGCAACCGCTTCACTTGGTGTCTTGTTCATCTTCCAGTTGCCGGCAATAATTTTCTTTCTAGCCATAATTTATTTTCTTCCTCCTTTACGGATCATTGATCTATTCAAACAGACAAACAGATTTCTATTTGTCATCAGCAGCTGCCACACCCGGAAGTTCTTTACCTTCAAGGAACTCAAGAGAAGCACCGCCGCCGGTAGAAATATGTGTCATCTTATCGCCAAATCCCAGCTGGTTTACCGCTGCTGCACTGTCACCGCCGCCGATGATCGTAGTAGCGCCTTCCAGTTTTGCCATTGCCTCTGCCACTGCAATAGTTCCCTTGGCAAAATTCGGCATTTCAAAACATCCCATCGGTCCATTCCATACGACGGTCTTTGCACCAGCCACTGCTTCTGCAAAAAGTTCTGAGGTCTTTGGTCCGATATCGAGTCCTTCCATATCTGCCGGAATCTCACCACGTCCAACGATCTTCGTGTTCGCATCATTGGAAAAATCATCTGCTACCACTGTATCGATAGGGATCAGAAGCTTAACGCCTTTCTCCTCTGCCTTCTTTTCCATATCCAGGGCATACTGTTTGTACTCCTCTTCCAGAAGGGATTTTCCAACTTCCTCGCCGTGGGCAGCCATGAAAGTATATGCCATGCCGCCGCCGATGATCAGTGTATCTACTTTGTCAAGCAGATTGTTGATAACTGAGATCTTGGAGGAAACTTTTGCCCCGCCAAGGATGGCTACAAATGGTCTCTCCGGATTGTTCACTGCATTTCCGAGGAAATCGATCTCTTTCTGCATCAGATATCCAACCACTGCCGTATCCACATAATTCGTCACACCTACATTGGAGCAGTGTGCCCTGTGGGCCGTACCAAATGCATCATTTACAAAAACATCTGCCAGAGAAGCCAGGTCTTTAGAGAATGCCTCTTCGTTCTTTGTCTCCTCTGCACGGTAACGGGTGTTTTCAAGAAGAACTACTTCTCCGTCCTTCATAGCCTCTACTGCTGCCTTTGCGTTGTCACCAACTACATTGGCATCCGCTGCAAATTTGACTTCCTGTCCAAGAAGCTCGGAAAGACGTTCTGCTACTGGTGCAAGAGACAGCTCTGGTTTTGGCTCTCCTTTGGGCTTGCCAAGATGGGAGCAGAGAATCACCTTCCCACCATCCGCGATAAGTTTTTTGATCGTAGGAAGAGCTGCCACAAGACGGTTCTCGTCCGTAATCTTACCATCCTGAAGAGGTACGTTAAAATCACAGCGAACCAGTACCTTCTGTCCTTTTACATTAATATCGTCAACTGATTTTTTGTTTAACATGAAATGAATCTCCTTTCAAAAATAGTTCCTGTTTCTGCTTAAAAGCTGAGTAGAATTGAAAACGGGTCCGGTCCTTACAGACCGGACCCGTTTGGGTTTCAAATTTATATTCGCCGAAGTATCGATCATCGGCGGACAATCTTCCGTATATTAAGCCAACTCGCTGAAATATTTGATTGTCCTTACCATCTGGCTTGTGTAAGAGTTCTCATTGTCATACCAGGAAACAACCTGAACCTGTGT
>JAAVZE010000186.1 GCA_022791495.1 Eubacterium sp. | reverse complement strand
TTCATAATATGTTCCAAGCTCCCCGCATTTCGTCAGCCCTTCTTTATCCGCCCTTGGTGTATCGCTTCTTCCCAAATTCACCTTCACCTTCAAAATCCCGCTTTTCTCCAGCAGATGAAAATAACAATACCAGCACAAAAAATCATAGATGCTGCCAAGTGTTGAGGTTCGCTGTTTTTCTTCCAGTTCAATATCTACTACTGCCTGTTTCACCGCATCTTCCAAACCCGACACATCTCCTGCACACAATCGAAACAGAAAATAAGTAGTATCATCATCATCCTCTCCCTCACAAAATAAATACTTCCCTTTCCTTTCAAAGACATCAAGAAACATCTCTGTTTTTCCAAGCTGTATACAATAACACAAAATCCTTGCATACATCCCCTTCTCTGTTGCACGCTGACAATATTTATAACACCACTTATATTCCTGTGCAATATTTTTATTTATAATTCTGCTTACAAGGTCCTCTGCACCTGCCAAATCATCAAACATCAGATAATACCCAAGATGAGGATAGTGATTGCATACATAACAACCATCACATCTGCATTTCTCAAAATTTTCCTTTCCTTTCTTTACCATATTCATATCATGATACAGAAGTCCAAGTCTTATCAATGCATTATAATAAATATATTCATGCCCATACTTTAATGCACATTTTTCAAACATTCTCATAAAATCATCCATTTTTTCATCCTGAATCTGACAATATCCCCGATATACCGAAAAAATAATATCCATACAATCTGTGTTTGTCTCACTCATATTTGTATTTGAATAATTTGGAAGCTCCCTATCCATATAAAGCTGTTGGTCATAATAAAAAACTTCCGCGTATTTTAAAATCTTTTTATCGCTGTTGCCCTGTCTGTTCAGCTCATACAACATATAATAAAGTGCCCGAAAGTAAAGATACCACTCCTTTTCCTCCTTTGCCCGCAGCAATATCTTATCAAGACATCGAAGAATCGTTTTCGCATTTGCATCATATGCATCATAACCTCCTCTGGTCAGTGTTTTTATTTGATTGACCAGCCGTCTAAGCTCCTCTGAATCCATGTATTCTGTTTTAAAACTAGAAAACATCATACTATTTTCTCCCTTCTCATATTCCTA
>JAAVZE010000076.1 GCA_022791495.1 Eubacterium sp. | reverse complement strand
GGAAAGTGGCGTTATTTGACAGAAGAAGAGTTACAGGTATTGGAACAATCATTGAAAGGACAGAAATTTTATAATGAGTGATATTGAAAAAATGAAGGAGCTGATCGCTACGCTCAATCATGCTGCCCAGGTTTATTATCAGGGCGAGGATGAAATCATGACAAACTTTGAATATGATAAGGGATATGATGAGCTTTGTGCCCTGGAAAAAAAAACAGGAATCGTTATGGCAAACAGCCCAACCATAAACGTAGGTTATGAGACACTCAGTGAGCTTCCCAAGGAGGCTCATGTGGCTCCTATGCTTTCGCTGGAAAAGACAAAGGCTACGGAGGAACTGGCAGAATGGCTTGGTGAAAGAAAAGGACTTCTGTCTTTAAAACTGGACGGGCTCAGTGTGATTCTCACCTACCGCGATGGTATTCTGGTCAAGGCACTGACCCGGGGAAATGGAGAAGTTGGTGAGGTTATAACAAACAATGCAAAAACCTTCAAAAATATACCATCAAAGATTCATTATAATGGAGAACTTATAATTCGGGGAGAAGCATTGATCCGGTATTCTGATTTTGAAGTACTGAACCGTTCTTTTACAGATATTCAGGAAAAATATAAAAATCCCAGGAATTTGTGCAGCGGTACCGTCAGACAGTTGAATAACCAGATCACAGCAGAAAGAAATGTTCACTTCTATGTGTACAATCAGATCGAGCCAGAGGGAGAGACTTCAGCATGGAAAAGCAAAGAAGAGATACTTCATTTTTTGGAAGCTCTTGGATTTGATGTCGTACCTTATAAAGCGGTAACCGCTGGAAACATCAGAGAAGCAGTCGCTGAATTTTCCGAAGAGATTACAGGAGGAATGGATCTGCCAAGTGACGGACTGGTGCTGACCTATGATGATATTGATTATAGCCGCAGCCTGGGGAGGACTGCCAAGTTTCCCAGGGATTCCATTGCATTTAAGTGGCAGGATGAATTGGCTGAGACAGAACTGTTAGATGTGGAATGGAGCGCTTCAAGAACCGGCCTGATCAATCCCGTGGCAATTTTTGAACCTGTGGAGCTGGAGGGGACGACAGTGAGCCGTGCCAGTGTCCACAATATCAGTATTGTGAAAGAGCTGAAGCTGGGGATTGGGGATCATATCACCGTGTATAAGGCAAATATGATCATACCGCAGATTCAGGAAAATTTAACGGAGAGTGATGATCTGCCAATTCCGGAGCGATGTCCGGTCTGTCAACAGAAGACAGAACGTATTCAGGAGAATGGATCGGAATTTTTATTTTGTGTGAATCCCGAATGCTATGCTAAGAAAATTAAAGGATTTACTCATTTTGTCAGCCGTGATGCTTTGAATATAGAAGGCCTTTCCGAAGCAACTCTGGAAAAATTTATTGCCAGGGGATGGCTCCAGAGGCTTAGTGATATTTTTTCCCTGGAACAGTATAAAGAAGAGATTGAGACAATGGAGGGATTTGGTGAAAAATCCTTTCAGAATCTGATTGAAGCGATTGAGGAAGCCAGAGCGGTGCCGCTGGAGCGGGTTGTGTATGCTCTTGGAATCAAAGGCTTTGGTCTCAGCATGGCAAAGCTCGTGTGCCATACCTATCCGATGAGGCTGACGCAGTTCCATCGTCTGACGGAGGAACAGTTGATTGCTATTGATGGAATTGGAGAAAAACTTGCCAGATCATTTGTGGAGTATTTTTCCCAGGAGGCAAATCAGGATCTGGTGCAAAAACTGGAGAAGATCCTGATCATATCCATGCCGGAAAAATCCTCTTCTTCTGGTAGTCTGGAGGGGAAGACTTTTGTGATTACGGGCAGTTTGGAACATTTTTCTAACCGTGGTGAATGCAAAGAGCGGATTGAGCAGTCAGGCGGACGAGTGAGTGGTTCTGTTAGTAAGAATACAGACTTTCTTGTGAATAACGATAGTTCTTCTTCATCATCCAAAAATAAAAAGGCAAAAGAACTTGGAATACCGATCATTACAGAACAGGAATTGTTAGAGCTTTTATGAAAAGTCCTGTCTGCTGACCAGCCCAAGAGCGTGGAAGATATAGAAGGAGACAAGAAAGGCAGGTATAATGGATATTAGTAAAAATATGTCTTTTTCGATTAGAAGAGAAAGGCATATTTTTTGTGCTATCAACCGAAACAGGTAAATCGAAGAAGTAAATAATGCTGCTGGCAGGATGAGCCACTTTCCAAGATCGATTTGAGTATATTTGTTACGGATTAGATATATGCTGTCCAGGATGCTAATGATCATCTGGCTGAGGAGAAGCCCCAGCAGATATCCGTATACCCCATATTGGGGAGTGGCAAAAATCAGAAAAAGGATTAGCACCAAAAGACCGGATACGGTATTGCGAAAAGTAATGTGCGTTTTGGACAAGCCATTTATGATGCTTGCCAGAGTTGTGGAGACATAGATAAAAGGGCAGATGACGGCCAGAAGTGTAAGGAGCCTGCCGGCATTTTCACTATGAAAAAACAGGGTTCCGATGCGGGTTCCATAATTTAGAAACACGGCAGTAGCCATACAGCCAAGCAGCAGAGAGTATTTGATCGTCATTCGGGTGGTGTGCTGTATTTTATCTCGATTATTTTCGTTATCTGCTTTAGATATTTCTGGAAGAAGCAAGACGGACAGAGAGTTGGTTATGGTCCCTGGAAAGAGGATAAAGGGGAGTACGATGCCGGTGATCACACCATAAAGAGCCAGGGAGCTATCGTGAGAGAGTCCGTATTTCATAAACATAATCGGAATAAGTACAGATTCCAGACTGGCTAACAGGGAGATGACCAGTTTTGTACCACTCAGTGGAATGGCTTGTTTTATGATGGCACTGGCGATTTTTACCGTAGAAAGTTTTAAAATTCCGGTTTCTTTTTGTCGGGATCTCCTGAGGCTGATCAGATTGTATAAGTTGGAACATAATTCTCCGGCAATGAGTCCGGCCACGGCTACTTTACTGGAAAATTCGCATATGTGGCTTGCGTAGATTAAAAATACAAATCCCACCCGGAAAAGTTGTTCTACCATCTGTGTGATGGCGGGAACCTTTGCTTCCCGAAGACCATAAAAATATCCATTGATCATGCTGGTAATACCGCAGAAGGGGAAGATCAATGCCAATATTCTCAGTAACGGAGCTGTTTTAGGGGCAAACAGAAAGCGGATGCTGATGTAATCGGAAAAAACAAACACCAGGCCAGAGAGGGACAAAGAGACACAAAGTGACAGCAAAATCCCCGTTTTAATGACTTTTTTTGAATATTTGTAATTGGGATTGGAAATCAGCTGGGACACAGCGGTTTGAAGTCCAGCAGCGTACAGGGTAAAGCAGATTGAATACACAGGAAACACCAGCTGATAGATGCCAAGTTCTGTCTCGCCTAGTGTGTTTGCCAGAAAGATTCGATATAAAAATCCAATAATTCTTGTCAGGATTCCGGCAACCGTCAGAAAAATAGTTCCCTTCAATATTTTTTCCTTCATTCCATGACTCCGTTCCAAAACTGGGATTATTAAAATTTATGTGTGGGAATAGAATGTATGAATTTTTTTTCATATTGTTTTTTTACATAATTTGTAGTAAAATATATATAACTGTATGTGCGATAAATGTATTGGAATAAAGGGGTTGATTTGAGATGGGAAAAACAAAAATCGATCTGGGGATATCTACAGAAGAAAAACCAGAATGGACCATTTCTCTGGATTATGCTGTCAATAATGTGGTGAAGGATGACATGGAAGTACAATCCAGGAAACAGCATGAAAATAAGGGATCAAGGTCTATTTTTAACGATGCGTTGGATTCCGATTTTTTATCAAATGATCGATCTTCTTTTTCAGATACACAGATTCCTGGGGAGGATAGTATTAATTTAGCCGGAGGGCTGGATGAGGCGATTCAGAGTCCAGGCATGGGAAGTTCTCTGGGAAATGAAGGAAGCAGTGACGGCATTCCTGGAGCTGCGAATGGAGCTATGCTGGGGGGAGCAGACGATTCACTGACTACAATTTCTCTGGGAAATGAAGGAAGCAGTGACGGCATTCCTGGAGCTGCGAATGGAGCTATGCTGGGGGGAGCAGACGATTCACTGACTACAATTTCAACTGGGGCGATGGAACAACCTACGGAGGGGGCCCCAGAGATACTAAATGAGATACAGGAAGAATCACCAGACAAGGAGCAGGATGAGGTAGAAGAGAAGTTGACCCATCTGATGAATTCCATGGATCCTTGGGAACAGTCTGAAAATGCTCTCAGTGAAGCAGCCGCCTTGTTATCTAAGGAAGAAAAGGTTTCCGCAGCAGGTGTGGATTCAGAGGAAAAGAAACTGAAGGATTTATTTGAGCGCCTTGACATCTCAGAAAATCTGAATCGAATGAACGCAGTTGCCCAGGAAGATATGGCAGATGTTATTGAACAGACTCAGAAAGATAATGAACTGGTAGATGCCATTGACGTAGGGATCGTGGAACCAGCTGATACTGTTGTGAAGGAAACTGAGCCAGAGACAGTTTTGGATTTGGAACCACAGAAGGAAGAAACGGTTTCTCTTGGAGAGATTGAGATTACCAACGATATGTTTGATATGGGATATGATTTATCTGATGAAGAGGAAAATTATTCCGATGAAAATATTGATTTGAATTTGTTTAAGGGAATAAACGAAGAGGCAGATGAATTTTCTTCTACGGAAAACAGTCTTGATCTGGATGTGGTTGAACATACGGGGCAAAACGGTGCGGAGCTGGATATGTCCAATCTGGTAGAAGCAGCCATGTCTGATCTTAGTGGCAGCTTTGAGGAGAATATAGAAATACCAGTGCCGGAGGAAAGCACACTGTCAGAAGCAGAGTTTATTTCCGGTCCAGAAGAGAGTGCACTGTCAGAAATAGAGTTTATCTCTGAACCGAAAGAGCGTGAGAATATTTTAAATGCTGCTACGCCGGAAGAGAATGCACTGTCACAAATAGAGTTTATCTCTAAACCGAAAGAGCGTGAGGATATTTTAAATGCTGCTACGCCGGAAGAGAATGCACTGTCAGAAATGGAGTTTATCTCTAAACCGAAAGAGCGTGAGAATATTTTAAATGTTGCCATGCAGGAAGAAGAAAGCGTGCCTGGGCTGGGAGAGAGCATTTATCAGTCACCTTCTGTAGAATTTAAGACGGAGTCATCTGAACTGGAAGAAGAGAATGTGCAGGAGGAGACAGCCGAACCAGAGCAGATAAAGTTGGAATTTGAGCCAGTATATCCAGAAGGACAGGGACCGAATCTGGCTGGTATCCTGAATGATACGGGGGACGGGGATGTAGCGTCCATGATCATCGAGGACTACAGTGAAGTACCGACGGTTTCAGACATAGAAACGAAGCTGAAAAAACGTGAAAAGGATAAGAAAAAGCATAAGAGCAAGGAAAGTCAGCAAAAAAAGATAGATGGTTTTGCTTATTCTTTGGAAGATATTAACACAAAAACAACAGACCATATAGAACAGACAGATGAGAAGATGCTGGCGGGAAGGGAAGCGGTAGAAGCGGCATTAGAAGTGGCGGCGGAAACTGCGGTGGCAGAAGGAGCGTCAAAAGATGCACAATTCCAGTCCGAGGAGTATACTGCTTCTGTTTATGCCAGGCATGTTGTTCATAAAAAAGGAAAAATAAAACGTTCCTATTATAGTTTGTTCTATAAGGAGCAACGCAGATGATGGATAAGTGATTCTTAATTGCATAACATAAAAGCCGCAACCACAAAGTGAATTTGCGGCTTTTGTGATTTTCCACGCGCAAATGGAGCGGAGAGGTGTTCTGGAACGAGAAATGGAACCATGATATCGATTTTAGTGGAGCCTTTCACGAATCATGTGTCTGGTACTTCAGGAAAGTGATAGATGAGATTGGGAAGAGACGGATGCAGAAAGAGCTGAACAGACTGGCGTATGGAAACTGTGATATTTCTTTCTATGGAAAGACCGGAATGGGAAAAGCGGCGGGGATCGTTGTAGATGCGTGGTTTACCGGATTTGAGAAAAGTGCGGAAGAAACTATTTATTATTGTGTCTATCTCGGGAGGACAGACGATAAGAACGTATTTAGTGCAGTGGCAAAAGAAATTGCATTCCGGCTGGTATCCGATTATTACAGGGATATTTACAACAAAAATATTGACAAAAAATAATTTCCAGCGTATAATTGTCTTAATCCCGATTAAATTAATAGGAATTAAAATAGTTGGAAATATTTTATTATGTTTTTTGGAGGTGTTTTGATGAAAATTTCCACAAAGGGCAGATATGGGCTCAGAGCAGTTATTGATATTGCCATTTATGGAGATGATGAACCGGTTTCTTTGAGTGATATAGCCATTCGTCAGGACATATCCATCAGTTATCTTGAACAGTTGATTGCCAAATTGAAGAAGGCAGAGATTGTTACCAGTGTCCGTGGCGCCAGAGGGGGATATTCCCTGGCAGCGTCCAAGGATCAGATCTCCGTAGGGGATATTCTTCGGGCTTTGGAAGGAGATCTATCACCAGTAAATTGTGCTGAGGTGACAGAACACGGTGATCCTTGTAAGGAATCCGGACAGTGTATCACAAAAATTGTATGGAAGCGGATCAGTGAAAGTATTAATGATGCAGTAGACAGCCTGATGTTGTCGGATTTACTGGAAGAATCAGATATTCATGATAGCAGAGGGTGTTGATCATAGATCGGTGGCGGCGAGATATGGTTCGATTGAGCGAAAAAGAGATGAGAGGAGAAATATTTATATGAGTCGATTTGTTTATCTGGATAATGCGGCTACTACGTCAACCAGAAAAGAAGTAGTGGATGCCATGTTACCCTATTTTACTGAAAATTTTGGAAATCCATCCAGTGTATATGATTTTGCGGCAAAAAATAAAAAAGCCGTGAATGACAGCAGGCAGACCATCGCGGATGCCCTGAATGCGGATGTCAGAGATATTTATTTTACTGCTGGCGGAAGTGAAGCGGATAACTGGGCGTTGATTGCGACAGCAGAAGCTTATGAAGAAAAGGGAAAACATATTATTACTTCTAAGATTGAGCACCATGCGGTATTACACACTTGTGATTATCTGGAAAAGCGTGGGTTTGAAATAACATATATTGATGTGGATGAAAATGGTGTTTTAAAACTGGATCAATTGAAAAAGGCAATTCGCCCCGATACCATTCTGATTTCGGTCATGTTTGCTAACAATGAGATCGGAACGATCCAGCCGGTGAAAGAGATCGGTACTATAGCCAGAGAGCAGGGGATACTTTTCCACACCGATGCAGTACAGGCATTTGGCCATCTGCCCATTGATGTAGATGCGATGAACATTGATATGCTCAGTGCCAGCGGACATAAATTACATGGTCCTAAAGGAATAGGTTTTCTTTATATCCGCAAAGGCTTGAAACTACGTTCCTTTATTCATGGGGGCGGGCAGGAGAGAAAACGCAGGGCAGGTACGGAAAATGTACCAGGTATCGTTGGTCTGGGAAAGGCGGTATCTATGGCAGTGTCCACAATGGATGAACGAGTACGCAAAGAAGAGGAGGTCAGAGATTATCTGATCGAAAAGATTGAGAAGACAATCCCTTATTGTCGCTTAAATGGCGACCGGACAAAACGTCTTCCCAATAATGTGAATTTTAGTTTTCAGTTTATTGAGGGAGAGTCCCTGCTTATTATGCTTGATATGGAGGGGATCTGTGCTTCCAGTGGGTCTGCTTGTACTTCCGGTTCCCTGGATCCCTCCCATGTGCTCCTTGCCATCGGGCTTCCTCATGAAATCGCCCATGGTTCTTTGAGACTTACGCTTAGCGAGGAAACCACCTTAGAGGATGCAGATTATGTGGTGGATAAGATCGCCGCAATTGTAGATAAGCTGAGAAGCATGTCTCCTCTCTATGAAGATTTTGTAAGAAAAAATAGTCACTAATTATAGAAAAATGTTCAGGAAAGGATGGTTTTAATAAATGTATAGTGAAAAGGTAATGGATCATTTCAGTAATCCAAGAAATGTGGGAGAAATTGAAGATGCCAGCGGTGTAGGTACGGTGGGAAATGCAAAATGTGGAGATATCATGAGAATCTATCTGGATATTGATGGAGATGGTATAATCAATGATTGTAAGTTTAAGACCTTTGGCTGTGGAGCTGCTGTTGCCACCAGCAGTATGGCCACGGAGCTGGTAAAGGGAAAAACGGTTCAGGAGGCAATGCAGGTTACCAATAAAGCGGTGATGGAGGCACTGGATGGCCTTCCTCCTGTGAAGGTTCATTGTTCTCTTCTGGCAGAGGAGGCGATTCATGCTGCTCTCTGGGATTATGCAGAGAAGAACGGCATCGTGATCGAAGGACTGGAAAAGCCAAAATCCGATGTGCATGAAGGAGAAGAGGACGAAGAAGAAGAGTATTAAAACGAGTGAGGAAATACGACGAGGTTATCCTGCAAGTCATTCTATGACTTGCAGGATAACCCTTTTTATCTGATAGGAAAGTCCTCAATTCGCGAGCAAGAATCGCAAAGCGATTCTCAGGGTTCTCAGCCGCTTCTTTTTTATGATATATATTCAATAAATCAACAATATCGGAAAAGTTGACAAAATTACGCCATTGAGCTAAAACTGGTGAACCACCGGGGTGCGCTGCACAAAAGTTAAATAGGAGTCAAATCCGGCAGAGACAGCAAGTTTTTCGGCTTTGTCAAAATCCGCTGTCAGACGGTCTGTAGTGTGGGCGTCGGAACCAAAGGTGATCCATTTCCCTCCCATGAACCGGTAGCGGCGGATGATCTCTTCACTTGGATTTGGCATTTTTCCACCTTCCTTGTAACCGGAAGTATTAATTTCCAGACAGATGTTTCTCTCAATAAGCTTAGCTAAGATGGCATCGATCACATCTGAAAACATAGAGTAAGAATAGAGCTGGTATCCAGAAGGTGAGTAGCGCACGATGTAGTCAAGATGTCCCAGGGAATCCACCTGAAGTTCTTTTAAATGTTCCAGGCTGTTCAAGGTGGTTTCAAAATAGAGAAGAAGTGCTTTTTTTTCTTCATAGGATTCCCAGTATTCGGGATAGTAAGGATCCATATCATTTACCAGATGGACGGAACCGATCACATAATCCAGCGCCGGATTCTGGCTGAGTTTCCAGTTGGATTCCCAGGCGTCCTCCTTCAGCCCCATTTCCACGCCGCAGTAAAGTTTGATGCGGTCGCAATAAAGATTCCTCAATTCATTAATCCGCGACAGGTATTCCTCAAAATCAAAGGAAAAAGGAGCTTTACCAGATTCATCTTTTACGTATTTTAAAGGGAAATTATAATCCATATGGTCCGTAAATGTAATTCCGGTCAAATGTTTTTGAATTCCCTTTAGAACCATTTCCTCCATCGGCGTATCGCTGTCGGTGGAAAAGGAAGTGTGCACATGTGAGTCATATCGTATCATTGGGATACCTCCTGGTGTTTATCTACATGTATTTATTCAGCTTCTTTTATGTTAGAAATATCTGGTGCCGCCATCATAGAATAATTGGTATAGTACACTACAAACCCAGGCTTGCTCCCGTTTGGCTTTTTTACATGTTTTTTTTGAATGTAATCGATCTCTACTTTGTCCGCATTTTTATTTGCAGAATAGAATGCCGCCAGACTGGCAGCCTCCTCAAATGTTTTGACCGGCGGCTCTTCGTTGTTGCATTTTATGATCACATGAGAGCCGGGAGCCTGTTTCGCATGAAACCACCAGTCATTTCCCGTAGCGGTCTTAAAGGTGAGCTGGTCGTTCTGGTAATTATTTTTACCTACGTAAATATCGTAGCCGTCTGAAGAAATATAGTGAAGCGGGCTGCTCTTTGGTATAGAACGTCCCCCTTTCCGATTGTTTTTTCCGTGGCTGCGCATATAGCCGCTGTCGATGAGCTCCTGCTTGATCAATATCAGATCTTCCTCCTGCCTGGCGATATCCAGGGCGGTGAGGATTGTGTCCAGATGATGGATCAGTTCATTGGTTTCTTCAATCTGCTGGGAAACAGCCTCGAAAGTACGCTTGAGTTTATTGTACCGGCTAAAATATTTATTGGCATTTTCCGCCGCTGTCAGGGTTGGATCAATGGTGATCGTTACCTCTTTGTTGTCGTAATAATTGATACAGGTAAGGGCAGTATCTTCGGGTGTCAGCTGATATCCATAAGTATTGATCAGTTCCCCATA
This sequence comes from Eubacterium sp., assembly GCA_022791495.1. GTDB lineage: Bacteria > Bacillota > Clostridia > Lachnospirales > Lachnospiraceae > Eubacterium_F. Next base: position 9,867 of record JAAVZE010000076.1, on the reverse strand, counting down.
TATCTTATAACGATCCCGTTTTTCTGTATCCCTGAGCTGTTTTTCCTGTATTCCTCTTTTTTTCCGGTTCCGCTCCAGCAGAGTGGTGACATTCTTTCTGAGATCTGTGGATTTCTGGCGGATCCGTTGAATCGTCTCCTTTTCCCTGTAAAAAGTCTCCACTGCAGCACTCATGGAATCCTGAGTCCGGTGCTCCAGTGTGTCAAACATGGTGAGCGGAAAAGCAGCGAACTCCATAGGTTCTGTGCCCTGAAAAACAATCTCTGGTGCAAAGAGTCCCTTTTTTGAGTCATTTAATAGTTCCCGCAATTTATTCAAAAGATTCGAGAGCTGGTTTCCTGTCAGGGATGCAAAAGGAGCATCTCCATCGATATGACACCGGAAAGCGGTTTCGTGGGCAAGAGTGTAACTGAAACCAGTGAAATAATTACAAAGTCCTTTGGCAACACTGACGGGCTGCCTGACCACTTCCTGCATCCACTGTTCTGTGGTTAATTCATAAGGGTTGTGCTTGTCCTTTGTATTGGGGATAAAATAATCCCTCCCAGGGAGAACCTCTCTTACTGAGCTGATCAGAGAAGAGACATGTTTGATGCTGTCTATGATCCGGCTGGATTCATCCAGAAAAATGATATTACTATGTTTTCCCATGATCTCCACTATCAGAGATTTGTTCACCAGATCCCCCAGTTCATTGAGGTTTTCCAGTTCGATCTTCATGACACGTTCCAGACCGTATTGGGAAATTCCGGTGATGCGGGCACCATTTAGATGTTTTCGCAGAAGCATGCAAAAATTGGGCGCCGTCAAGGGGGATGTTTTAGGCTCATCTGTCAAATAGATCAACGGAAGAGAAGGACTTGCGGATAACACAAGCCGAAAATTAGTACGGTGATTCTTTATCGTGAGCAGCAGCTCATCGGGTTCTGGCTGCGCGATCTTTTGAAGCCTGCCCTCTGTCAGTTTGTCGGAAAGCTCTTTTGTCAGAGCTGCCATAGTAAAACCATCAAATGCCATATCCTGTTTCCTCCCCAAAAAATTCATTCTGCAATAAAGTCCTTATTACAAAATCATTATACTAGTTAGATTATACTACATTATGGGAAAAATACAATAGAATTCTTGACTTATGTCAGTAAGTAATTTATAATAGTACGGAATGCATAGGTAAAGTTTTCTGTGGGTCTGTAAAAAGATGGAAGAGCAGGCGGCAGAATTATTGTGTGGGAATGAGGTCAGATATGATAAGAAGCATGACTGGTTATGGTAGATTTGAAGCAGAAAATGAAGATTTCCGGTTGACCGTAGAGATCAAATCGGTAAATCACAGATATTGTGATATTTCCATCCGGCTTCCCAAAAAACTGAATGCATTTGAGAACGATATTCGCAGGCAGGTAAAGGAAAGCGTCAGCAGGGGAAAGATCGACGTGTACATAACATATGAGAGCAGCCGGCAGGGAGAATCTCTTGTCACCTACAATCCGGATATGGCCAGATCTTATGTGGAACTTTTAAAGAAGATTTCTGATGATTTTCAGATCTCGAATACGTTAGATGCGGCCGCGCTTTCGAGATACCCGGAGGTTTTTTCTCTGGATGAGGTACATGTGGATGAAGAGAAGCTTCAAGAATTGCTGCATCATACGGTGGCGGGGGCTCTGGATCATTTTGTTCAGGCCAGAGAAACAGAAGGCGAGCTTTTGAAGGCTGATCTGATTCAGAAGCTGGATGTTCTGGGCGCCATTGCAGAAGAGATAAGCAGACGGTCTCCAGAGGTTTTTGAGGAATACAAAGAACGCCTGCGCACAAAAATAAAGGAGATACTGGGGGATATGAAGCTGGATGAGAGTGTGGTGGCGACGGAGCTTGTGGTGTATTCCGATAAAATTTGTGTGGACGAAGAGCTGGTTCGCCTCAAGAGCCATATTCAGCATATGAAGGAGACGCTGGAGAAGGAAGAGAATGTTGGAAGAAAACTGGATTTTATCGCCCAGGAGCTGAACCGGGAAGCCAATACGACTCTTTCCAAGGCAAATGATATTGTGATATCCAATCAGGGAATTATGATGAAGACGGAGATTGAGAAAATCAGGGAACAGATTCAGAATCTTGAGTAGGTTGGACGGTTGATAAGGAGTCTGGCATGGCATTTGTAAATATTGGTTACGGAAATGTAGTTAACAGTGAAAAGGTGATCAGCATTGTGAGTCCGGAAGCGGCTCCGGTTAAGCGGATGATACAGGGGGCTAAAGATGATGGAAAGGCTATCGATGCGACCTGTGGGAAAAAAACCAAGGCAGTTCTTGTCATGGAAAATGATTCGCTGGTTCTTTCTGCCCTTTTGCCGGATACGATTGCGAGCCGCTTTAATCATAAAGGAACTGGAATAGAGAATATTTAGAAAACACAAAAGGATCGGAGGCTGGGTATGAATAAAGGTGTACTGGTAGTTATTTCAGGGTTTTCAGGTGCCGGAAAGGGAACGATCATGAAAGAACTGGTAAAACGATATGATTATCATCTTTCTATATCGGCGACCACAAGGAAGGCAAGAACCGGGGAGGTTCATGGAAAGGATTATTACTTCCATACCAGAGAAGAATTTCAGCAAATGATCGAACAGAGTGAATTGATAGAGTGGGCGGAATATGTTGGAAATTATTACGGCACTCCGAAAAAATATGTCCAGCAGCAGCTGGATGCCGGCAGGGACGTTCTGCTGGAGATCGAGATGCAGGGGGGCATGCAGGTGAAGGAAAAATTTCCAGATGCCCTTTTAATATTTATTTCCCCGCCCTCTGCTAAAGTGTTAAAAGAGCGTCTGACCGGCAGAGGAACAGAAACTCCCCAGGAGATTGAAAAACGGCTTCTGCGGGCGGTGGAAGAAGTTCAATATATGAAAGATTATGATTATATAATTGTAAATGATAATTTAGAAGAAGCGGTGGAAAAAGTAAATAACCTGATCACATACGATCACTACAAATCCTGCAACAGCGTATTGCTCATTGAAAAAATGGCAACAGAGCTCAGTGGATTTGCCGCGAAAGGAGTATAAGGTTGAAAGAAAATTTTCAACCTATCAAGTTTGTGCACACGCCCAAACTTGTATGAAGCGCGAAAGGAGTATAAAAATGAATGATTTAGGAGTGGAAGAAGTTTCACGAAAAAAAGAGCCCAAAAAACGTTCTGCGGTAAGCTATATTATTGAGTTTGCGATATATATCGCATTGATTCTTCTGTGTATATTCTGGGTTCCGGAACACGTAGTACAGCGAACGGTGGTGAGCGGAGAATCCATGGAAAATACACTCCACGATGGGGAAAGTCTTCTTGTGAATAAGATCGCTTACGAGCCATCAAGGTATGATATTGTTGTATTTTATCCACTGGGACGAGAAGAGGACGAATATTATGTAAAACGTATTTATGGCATGCCTGGGGAGACCATTCAGATCAAGGGCAACGATATCTATATCAACAATGAGATCATTGAAGATAAATATGCCAAAAATGTAATGGATGATTCCGGAATTGCCGAAGAACCACTTAAGCTGGGCGAGGATGAATATTTTGTACTCGGAGATAACCGCCAGGTGAGTAAAGACAGCCGTGACTCAGAGGTGGGACCAGTGAAAAAGGAGAATATCGCAGGCCATGTAGTCCTTCGCATATGGCCGCTGTCAAAGTTCGGTACACCGTAGCCTGTATTCTGAGCCGTTTAAGCCAAAAGAGGTTGCACACTGCCTGATGGCTCTGCTGTCTGGCTGATCATATATAAATTTTTGTTGTAATTTGAAAGGAGTTAAGATATGTTACACCCATCTTATAATGATTTGATGAATGTTGCAAACAGTGATGTGGAGCCGGGAGAACATCCAGTGGTAAACAGCCGCTATTCGATCGTTCTGGCTACAGCCAAAAGAGCGAGACAGCTGATCGACGGATCTGTGCCGCTGGTGGACGGAAAATATCCGAAACCGCTAAGTGTGGCGATCGAGGAGCTGTCTACATCTGCGATCAAGATTAATTCAGAAGAGGATGAAACAGAAGAAAAATTGATGACTGTGGATGAGGTCTCAGAAGAGAAGCCAAAGGAAGATTCGGAAATATAAATTAACTGCGGTCTGCATGTATTTGCAGACCAATTTTTTTTACAAAAAAGCAATTTGGTGATATGTCAGCAGGAGGACACATCAAGCGAACCGGCGATGTGGTGATAATTTTCGTACACTTTACGAATTCATGCCAGACAATGAAAAGTAGATAAAAAGCCGCTTAATGAGGGAAAGGAGTAAGTACCTTTTAGAGTGTGTATATAGCATGTTGAAATAAATAGTTCAGGAAGATTTATATGAGTATATGATAAGAAGTTTTATATAAATAGAAAATATGTTTGACAAACATCTGTTTGCATGTTATGATGTACAAAACGAATGTTCGTATCATTTGTTCTGTTTTTAGAACATGCAGGAGGTATTTGTTATGAATAAAAGATATATTAAAAAAGCATTTTTTTTGTTTTTGCTTCCGATGTTTGTCCTGGCTTGTTGTATTTCAGCCAGTCAGTTATCTGAAGCGCAAATCACGGGAGACAGAACCGATGATGTGGTGGCATACGAGTCTGTGTTGATCTGCCGGGGTGATACGCTTTGGACGATTGCAGAGGCAAATATGGATCAGCCCACAGAGGCGGAGATCCGTGAATTTGTTAAAGAAATCGCAGAGCTGAATAACATTTCACCCGCCCACATCCATGCTGGAAATTATTTGTTGATTCCCCGGTATAAGGTATGACATGATAGAGAGGTGTGACGTATCAAAGAAATCCCAGAGCTGATTGACGTTTCACCAGCCTGACTAACCTGTATGCATCTATATACATTTTGAAAAATCCCTTGACAATGTCGGATAAATTGCCTTTTTTGCGCCGGCATCATGACATAATTGTGCCAAGAAACGCTGTTAAAATCATCATTGTTAATATTTACACATGTTACGGCTGTTTTTCAGTCAGTAAAAGTTTGATAAGAGGCGAGGGATTTATCTATGTTCACATTAGGAAAAAAAATGGTATTACGAGTTCTTGTATTTCTGGCAGTTCTGGCTGCTGGTGCATTCGCAGCGGGGGGCAGTCGTTCTCAAGCGGCAACATTAAAAATTAAAATGAATGGAAAAACTTCTTATTACAGAGGAAAGCAGACGACTGTAAAATACAATAAGAAAAGGATTTCCAACACGAAGTATAAAGGGCTGACTATCAAAAAAACCCGAATGGCAGCTTATGACGATGTCTTTCGCAAAGGGCTTAAGGTTAAGACAAAATATTATTCTTCTTCAAAGAAACTTGTTATGTCTAAAAATGGCATCAAAGTGACTTTTAAGCTGGGAAGTAAATATGCTTATGTAAATGGTGTCAAACGTAAATTGACAGCTGCACCGGTTAAAGTTCGGTATGTCAAAAAAAAGAAAAACAAAATTCTTGTGCCTATAAAATTCCTCTGTGAGCAGCTGGGTTTTAATTATAAGGCTTCTGGTTCTGTAGTTACCATTACCAATGCCATTATGGTTGAATATAACGATACAGTAAAACGTTCTACTGTTGTGGGGAAAGTTTCATATAATGGAAAAGAAAATAATCTCTCCAGTATGCCAGTGATCAAACTGGGAAGTACAGTTTATTTACCAGCAGAAGAGGTATTTAAAAAGCTGGCAGGAATTGAGTATGAATATGATGCTGGGAGTGAAGTACTTACTTTAAAAAATGAGGCTACGAAAAAAACGGTTGTTTTCACATTGAATGAGGCTTCTTATATGGAAAATGATACTGTCAAAAATCTTTCCACACCGATGTATATGGTGAAAAGAAAAGATACCAATAAAACGGTATTATGTGTTCCTGCGAAGGTTGTCTGCCGGAGCCTTGGATATTCTTATAATTGGAATAAAACTAAATCACTGGTGAGCATCCATGATCTTATTTACTTTGACTGGAAAACAGACAAGTCAGTAAATGCTGGTGATGGTAAAAACTATATCACGGAGGCAAAGGCAATTTACAATCCAGGGATTGATTGTATTTCTTTTACGGTCAAAGGTACAGATACCGCTCTTATGGAGCAGATTTCTGTGGTAAGAAATGACAGGGTGATCACAGTAACGATCCCTGCCGAATCCAAATATCTTCTGGACAATTACTCATTTACCAAATTTGTAAATATTCTGGAGAAGTTTGAAGTAACTGCAGACGATACGGGAAATGTTATACTAAACATTACTGGTTACAATCCAGCAGATTTTGCATATTCCGTTATGGACGGAGTTCTTACCATCAATGTAATGGGTCAGTATATGGGAAGTACTTCATTAAAGATCATGAAACCGGCGGGAATTACCATTAATGATGTGACCAACGAAGATTATTATAATAGCAAAAAATTTAAAATTAAAATACGTGGAAATCACATTGATTTTATTAACCAAAACCCAATTGTGATCAGCAGTGACATTATTACCGATGTCACGACGGAACTGTCTTCTGAGGGCAATACCGTGATTACAGTAACTACGTCAAAGCTGCAGGGCTATAAAATATATGAAAAATCCGATTCTTTTCAGGTGAGCATAGGAAATCCACGAAATATTTATAAGAATATTGTCGTTCTTGACGCCGGTCATGGAGGATATGATGCGGGAGCCTCTCATAAAGGAACGAAGGAAAAGGATCTGAACTTTAAGATTCTCTATACATTGTTGAAGGGGTATTATACTTCTAATGCTCCGGACACTAAGATCTACTGGACGCGTACTACAGATACATTTATTACACTCGCAAATCGTGCTTCCTTTGCCAGCAAAGTTGGTGCAGACCTGTTTATTAGCCTTCATATGAATTCAGCCAGCAATTCAAGTGCGAATGGTACAGAAGTATACTATTCCACCAATAATAATGGCTCGAGATTTTCTGGAATTACAAGTAAAACCGTGGCGACTCTTTTCAAGAACAACTTGGTTGCAAAACTGGGAACAAAGAGAAGAGGTGTTAAAACCGCAGGATTTTATGTCACAAAGCATAACACCGTCCCCGCTGTTTTAATTGAACTTGCTTTCTTATCCGGAAGTTCGGATTATTACAAACTGACCAATGCGACATTCCAAAAGAATTCCGCGAAGGTGATATATGATACGATCAACCAGATCTTTATCAACTATCCCACAGGACGATAACCGGATACCGGAATGATAATAAATACCACCATTTAAGAATATGGAAATGCATATTTCTCAAATGGTGGTATTTATAGCTCAATGGTGCCATTGAGCTATATAAAGGAGCAGTCTTGTGTAGTGTGGGGCCTGGGTTTATCTTATTCTTTTCTCAGTGTGACAGCAGATGCGGCCTGTCGTTTCCGATCCTCTCCAAGGGCTGCATAGTGCTTTCTAGTGGTATTTACATCATTGTGTCCTAAGACCTCAGCAACCAGATAAATATCCCTTGTCTCTCGGTATAATGAGGTTCCATAAGTACTTCTGAGCTTATGTGGGGTAATGTGTTTTATGGTAGTTACCTGCTTTGCGCAGTCTGTGACCAGATTTTCCACAGATTGCACACAAATTCTCCGACGCTGGGAAGAAAGAAACAGAGCATGTTCGTGTCCTTCTTTTGTAATAATATGTTCCCGTACCTGGAGATAGCCAGAGAGTGCTTCAGCCACCTCATCACCAAAGTAAACGAAGTCTTCCCTTCCTCCCTTGCGAATGATCTTAATGCGGTTATTTTTGAAATCTATATCTTCAATGTCCAACCCAACACATTCTGAGACTCGAATGCCTGTTCCTAATAGAAGAGTAAATAATGCCAGATTTCTTTCTTTGTTTTTTTCAAAATAAACCTTCTTCATCCCGGTTAATTTCTCTCCACCATGTTCCACGTAATCCAATAACTCAGCAACCTCGTCGTAGTCCAGGCGGATGATCTCTTTTTTATGTAATTTAGGCATATCGACAATGACCGTAGGATTATTACTTATAAGTTCACGTTTATAATAGTAGGCATAAAAACTCCGCAATGCAGCCAGCTTTCTATGTAGTCCCTGCTCATTGTTTGTGTGGGTTTTTCCCTCTGCGTCAGTATACAGCTTCAAATATTCGAGATATTCTTCAATATCCACAGCCTGTAACTTTTCTAAATCCGCCAGTCGTATATCTGTAATTCCTTTATTCCGAAATGCTGGATTGGACGCCGTCAGAAACGTAAAGAAAATCCGGATATCGTATACATAGGATATTCGCGTCTTTGCTGATGTATTGGGCTCGATGGCACGAAAATAATCTTTACTGAAGGAAGGCATTGTTGCCAGCACTTCACGAAGTTTTAAGGTATTTGATCGTGCGTTTTCTTCATGATATGTTATTTTTTTATCCAAATGAATCACTTCCTTTGTTGTTTCTTTCTTGTATGATTTATATGCATTAGATATAGTATATCACAGTATTGGAAATTTGTACATATCTTTTTGAAAAACTAGAGTTTGTCCAAAAGAGTAAAGGGTAAACATATTTATTTGTTTCTTGTATTGATGTATATAACTTTTGTTTTTTCATATTTTCTGTTCGTTTTTTTAACAAAGCAATTTTCTTTTTTCCATTTGATCCATTTAAATAATTTGTGTATCTGCTTTTTTAGTTTTGTAGCAAAAAAGATAACTGCACATAAAACGAAGAATATTTGATATAAATCATTTAAAGAAATTTGGGAAATTATATTTTTAATCATTTTCTCGCTCCAATTTGATTTCTCCATGTTTTTTCGTAAAACTTATTAAATTGTTCTATAACATATGAAAGGAAGTTACCTCCATCTATTTTTAGAACTTCCAAAAAGAATTTACAAAACTTTACTAAATTAAGTTCAGTTTATCGTACCCTTCACATAAGGAAGTGAAGGGTACGAGGGCATCTCTGTATCAAATTACGGTATAGCTATTCATGGCTATGCCGTTTTTTCTTCTTTGTGTTGCTTGTGCTTTAAGCGTTCTTGAAACATTTCCTCATATTCTTCAGCAGACGGAGCCTTGATAATACCAACACCATTATAGTAAATATCAATGGGATAGACCGTCTTTCCATCTATGACCTGCTTTTTAGAAACAAGGATATGGTCGATAAATTCATTGACAATCGCTGGCGTAAGCTCCTTGATTTCCGTATACCGTTTAACCTTTTGGATAAACGCTGATACATTTTCCGTTTTATCATCCTGTGTCTCAATATCGGCTTTCAACTGCGAGAGAGCCTCTTTTAATGTCTTTTGCTCCTCTTCGAAATTTGCCGACATGATTGAAAATCGCTCATCACTCAGTTTACCCGACACATTGTCCTCATAAATCCGCTGAAATAACACGTCAAGTTCAGTAATACGCTTTTCGGATTTGGCTAACTCACACCGCTTTTTTGCAAGTTCCTTTTTCTGTTCCTCGCTCGATTTGTCAAGCTGCTCCTGTACAAATTGTTTTTCAAATGCCTGCACATAGAACAGGACACGCTGCAAACTTTCAAGAACCAAGGCATAAACAACCTTTTCACGAATATAGTGGGCGGTACAGTTTGCCGTACTCCTGCGGTAATTGGAACAAAAGAAATATGCCTGCTCCCTGCTATAATTGTTCGTCACACTATAATATAGCTTTTCCCCGCAGTCGGCACAATAGAGTAATCCAGAAAAAATACTGATTTCGCCTGTGCGGTTTGGTCTGCGTTTATGGCTTCTAAGCTCCTGCACAAGTTCCCAAGTTTCGGTGTCAATAATGGCTTCATGCGTATTTTCAAAAACTTTCCATTCTTCTTTGGGTCTGCGTATCATAG
>JAAVZE010000075.1 GCA_022791495.1 Eubacterium sp. | reverse complement strand
GATAATGCCTGTTCTGAATACTGGCGGGCATTTTTCCCCTGTTCAAACAGTTCCAGAGTTACTTTGGAAGTCGGGCCCAGGATATTATTTTCAAAGGCATTTTCCTTTTTTGCCCACTCCAGAATATGTCTTGCTATGTTTGTGGCATCTGGAATAAAATCCGTCTCCATCAGGCTGTCCAGTATTGTCAGAGCCTGTGATGTATCATCTGTAAAATTTCCTCGTTTATATTGATAAGAAATTTCATTTTCCAGATCACCATCCAGGAAATCCTGAATTTTTCCATATTTTTCAACCACCCTCTTCCGGCTCCACAATTCCGCCGGCATCCCCATGGCATCCCCAATTGCCATACCATATAGTACACCAAGTATCTTATCTTTTATCATACCATTCTCCTTTCTTGTTATTATATCTTACTCACTTATTATAATAAGTTATATATATCATTATGTCAATTGTGAAAATTCATAAAAAATTCTCTATTGTTTTAGTTATATTCACTAAATATATTTACTTTTAAGTCCCAATATATTATAATAAGTTTATAAAAATGGAGGTCTGTGTATGGAAAAACAACCTAAATATGAATACATAAAAAACGCTTTAATTGAAGCAATCCACTCTGGAAAATACTCTCCCGGCAGTGAACTCCCAAGCGAAAATGAATTGACAGAGCAATATAACGTAAGCCGGATTACGGTCCGCAGAGCAATTGACGAACTCTACCGCACCGGATATATTGAAAAAAAGCAGGGAAAACGCGGATATGTCAGGGAAACTGCCAAGGAACAGGAACTGACAACCATTTCAAGCTATACGGAGGAAATTCAACGTCAGGGAATGACGCCTTCGAGAAAAGTACTTTCTTCCGGCCTTCGTCTTTGTAGTCCCGAAGAGAAAGAAATCTTAAAGCTTGACAAAGCAGATGCAGTCTTTTATCTGGAACGTATTATCTATGCAGATCAAAAACCGCTCTGCTATACTTCGACAGTTCTTCCCTATAAATATTTTCGTGATATAGAGAGCTATGATTTTTCAGAAAACTCCCTCTACAATATCATAGAACAGCAATACCATCTCAGGATCACTGATTCTATCCTGAAACTGAAAGCGATTCCCGCTAAAGATAATGTTGCCACATTTCTGGACGTCGCAAGAGATGTTCCACTACTCTATTCCTCTGCTGTGACCTACGGTGATTATCAGGGAGATATTCTTCCGATTGAGTCCTTCCAGACTTATTATCTAACAGACCGCTTTGAGTATACATTGGCCCAGAAACGTTAATGGTGTTTGAGAAAGGGGCAGGGGAGTTTTGCACCCCGAATGCGTTATATAAAAGAAAGCAGGAATATCCTGTAGAATCCAGAGAATAGATTCTCTGGATTCTACAGGATATTCCTGCTTTTGGTTGAATGAGGCAAAAATCAGTATGAACCGACAGCACCTTGTTCTTTTTCAATGATTATAACAACGTTTCTTCCCATTCTTTCTCACGGAAACCGACGAGCACAGCATCCTCCGTGACCACGAGAGGGCGTTTCACCAGCATACCGTCAGAAGCCAGAAGTTCGTACTGTTCTTCATCACTCATGGCTGGTAATTTTTCCTTTAAATTCATTTCCCTGTACAACATTCCACTGGTATTGAAAAATCGTTTCAGAGGAAGCCCGCTTTTTGCCTGCCATTCCTTCAGCTCCGCTGCCGTAGGATTATCTTCCTTGATCGGACGGTCCGTATACGAAATCCCATGCTCATCCAGCCATTTTTTCGCCTTTTTACACGTACTGCATTTTTCATATTGGATAAATAGCATTTTTACTCTTGTATGATGTTTAAGAAACTAAAACACATACTTTTCCTTTCTTTTATTTAAAACCTTCATAAAATACTATGATCTAAAATAATCAGAAGGTCTTTTTTAATGCCTTACTAAGAAATATGTACCTGTAGTTCATTAGAACAAAGAAACCTCCAAACCTTGTAATTATATCTTACATCAATTTGGAGGTATACACAAGCTTTTATATTGTGTGAAAAGCTGGATAGTTGTGATGACTTACACAAGAACATTGACCCTTTTTTCCTGCAGGCCACCCTTTTCCTTTCCTTCTTCCTGTTTCTCTTCTCCGGTCATTGGATTTCCCGTAGTCGCATCCTCTGCCTCGCTCACCTTTTCCTTTGTCTCTCCCAGGAGCTGAACCTGGGAGGCCACAGCATTCTCCGCAGACCTCTCCAGCTTTTCCAGTGCCTCATTTTTTGCCGATGCATCTTTTCCAAGTCTGGCATCCTGCTTGATCTCGGATTTTAATACCCTGGCTTTTCCTTTCAGATCCGCCGCAACGCCTTTCTGCACCCTGGCCTGGTCCATGGCATGATCCGCAGAGAGTAAAGCTTCCATTCCTGCCTGGGAAAACCCTGTGCTACTGGAAGTTTCCTTTTTGCCGGCACTCTTTACGTTCTCTGCTGAAGTCTCTTTCTTTTTCTGCTTTTCCTTCCGCTGTTCAATCTGATACTGGCGTAGCTGGTTATTCAGATCATTAATCTGTTTTTGGATCTCCTGGCGCTTCTTCATCTTTTCCTCAGGACTCATATCCTTTCTGGAAGAGAGATCCTGAAGTTTCTTCTGTGCACTGGCGATCTGATTCTGGATCCCTTTACTAAAGGAATCCATTTTTGACCCAGCCATGGAATTACAGTCTTTTTCCTGGTTACTGGTATAATTGCTGTTAATGTACATTTTGTCATTCCTCCTATCCATTAGATACTGGATATTTCGGATCAATTATCAGCAGAATATAGGAATTTGTTGTGAGACAGCTTTTTTCTGTTGTAAAACCGCAGTTCCTGTTTTAAAAACCGGGGTTTTTGTAGCTCGACGGGTTCAATTTGAACCCGTCGAGCTATGACCTGATCCCATCACCCCAGCATCATCATGATACCCAGAATAAATTTCCCATTCTCCTGCCGGATATCGATATCACCGTAATACTTCTGTGCCACGTTGCGGATACTTATGAGCCCATAGCCATGTTCCTGCGCATCTTTTTTTGAAGTGACCGGCAGACCGCTCTCTTCGTCCAGATGTATCTCTCCCACAAAACTGTTGGCACACTCGATCATATAGACATTTTTCTTGCGATACGACACGAGCTGGATCTCTGGGTGATCACTTCCCTCACACCCCTCTATGGCATTATTTATAGTGTTATTCAAAATGACACTCAGATCAAATGCATCCATGGCAGCTTCTCCGGGATAATGAAAATCTGCTGTGAAACAAATCTCTCTCTCCTCCGCTCTTCTCCTGTTCTCCTTCAGGATCACATCCACAACCGGATTTCCACTGCTCTCCTCCCCAGATATTTCCCATAACTCCTGTTTTAACCGTGCCAGATATTTTTCTGCTTCCTGCGGCTGCTTTTTTAAAACCAGATTCTCCAGCGTCACCACGTGATTCCCCATATCATGTTTTAACCTGCGGATCTCCGCATATCGTGCTTCCACTTCCGAGATGTGCTCTTTCATATGATCCATCTGCTCAATCAAAACGGCGTCTTCCCGTTCTTTTTTATGTGAGCTCTTGATTTTCTGGTAGGTGAAAATTGACAACAGGATTGCCACAAAGGATACCAGCTGATAAATCACCTTGATCCACCAGAATTCCATATGGACCCTCCATAAATACTGATCCGATTCCATCAAATAAATATCCGAAAAAAACTCAAAGGCACAATACCCCGCCAGAACAGACAATGGTGTCGAAAGCATAAGGACAAGCTCTTTCCCCGTCATATTTTCCAGTTTATACCTGTATGCGCAATTTACCATGTACACGAGCAATTTCAAACAAAGAAACCGGGTAAGAACATAGAATGCCGACATAAACACAAAAACAGCAAATTCCACCCATGCCTCCTGCTGTTCTACCTGAAATAACTGAAAGACACCATATCCCGCATTTCTCAATAAAATAGTTATCCCGTGTGATATCCAGTCCAGAAGATAGATGGTAAAACATAAAAATATTTTCTGCTCCCTGTTTCTGCGGTCCAGGGCGTACATCACGATAAAGGCCGCCAGCACCCCCGCGGCATGGGCCGCCATGCTGTCAATTTCATGAGGAATAAAATACATGATCATCATGGCTGCAAAATGAACTGTACCCGCGATAACAGCAGCTCTTTTATTTTGTATAAAAGGCTTCACCAGCAAATATAATACATAACTGACCATACCGATCGCCGCAACGGATACCGTTTTTGCAGCTATATTCCAATATAATTCCATTGTATCACAAATCTCTCTTTCTCTGATTATACCGTAAATATTGTTTTACAAAATCAGAATATCTTGGTTTCGCCATAAGAACAGTTCCCTCTTCCATAACGATCCTGGCGGCGTCATATTTTACAACATATTTATAATGAACCAGATAAGAACGGTGGGGCCGGAAAAAATCTTGCCCCAGCTGTTCCTCCAGCGAAGACAGTTTTCCATAGTATTCAATCTCCCCCTTTGTCGTATGCAGTACGATCTTTCGGTTAAACACCTCGGCATATATAATATCTTTTATAAATACTTTTGAACTCACACCTCCCGCTTTTATGATCATAGACCGTTCTTCCTCTTTGTAACATTCCCGCCGGTCTAAACAGCTCTGCTCCCTGTACTGTGTCACTGCTTTTTGCAGCACGGTATAAAACTTTTTATCCGAAAAAGGCTTGACCAGATAATGAAAAGCATCTACATCAAATGCCTCAAACACATATTCCTCCAGCGCCGTCACAAAAATAAGGATGGTTGTGTGATGCTTCTCTCTGAATTCCCTCGCCGTCTCCATCCCGTTTTTCCCCGGCATCTGGATATCTAAAAACAAAATGTCGATCTGGTCCTTTGCATCCAGCAGCTCTCTTCCCGTTTGATACAATACAACCTCTGCATCCGGACAGATAGTTCTTACTTTATTTTTCAGCAGCTCCCTGACGTCTCTCTCATCATCACATATCGCGATTTTCATTTTCCATAAAAACTCCCTTTTTTATACTGATTATAATAAATATAGCTGGTAAACACAAGGGAATGATGTGAAAGGACGTTTTTTTGTTGTCTGCCTATGGGAAACATGTTATACTTTTTATAGGAATTTATCAGAATTATACAGCAAAAAAGCGAAAAAGTGGACTACGAGAAAAAAAGTACTGCCCACGGTCTACAACGTCTATGGAAAGAAAACAAGAAATGGAACTTTTAAGCTGATCGCTTCCACAACATCCAAAAAGATTAAAACGAGCTACAGATATGTGAAAATAAAAACCAGTAAGATCTGGGGGACAGGAAAGGACAACCCGCTATGAAATTATCCAGACACTACCTTGTAACTTTTTTTACCGCCATTTTATTTTTATGCTTTTTAAACCTGACACTGCCTCCGGCAGTGTCCCAGGCAAAAAGCAAACGGATCACACTTCTTCTCAGTGAGACAAAACAGATCTCTAGAAAAAACGTCATCTCCTATAAAAGCATGAATCCATCCATCGCTACCGTATCCAAAGAAGGGATCATACATGCCGTAAAAGCAGGAACAGCGAAAATCGTTGCCAAAACCAGTGAGGAAAACCGGGACTATCGAATCGTTGTAAACAAACAGGGTATGGTTTATCCTGAATTTTCTATGATGGCAGGAGAACATCTGGATCTGCAGTTCAGCCGGAAGCCGGACAGCAAAGTCAGATGGAGTTCTACCCGGCCTTCTGTGGCACAGGTCAGCAAGGAGGGTATAGTCCGGGCCAAAAAACCGGGTTCCGTATGGATTCTTGGCCGCTCTGACGACCGCACCTACCGCTGCTGTCTCCAGGTAACTCCCACAAAAAAGAGTATTATTTATCTTACTTTTGACGATGGCCCCAACCGCTATTCCACTCCCAAAATCCTGAATATCCTAAAAAGACAAAAAGTACAGGCAACTTTTTTTGAATTAAAACCGGCGGCGGCTGACTTTGACCTTACCCAGAGAGTTTTAAAAGAAGGGCATTCTCTCGCTCTTCATGGCTATCAGCATAAATATGATGTTATTTACCGTTCGGAAAAAGTATACAAGAACAACCTGGATAAACTCCGGGATCTGTTCTTCCAGAAATTTGGCGTCTGGTGCAGTGTCACCCGATTCCCCGGCGGCAGTTCCAATCAGGTGAGCCGCTACAACCGCGGGATCATGACAAAACTGACAGCCGTACTCCATAACTGGGGCTATCACTATTTTGACTGGAACGTATCCTCTGGTGATGCGGGAGATGTCCATACCCCCGCTGCTGTCTACAAAAATGTGACGAAGGGAATAAAAAAAGGGAAAAGCAATGTTGTCTTGATGCATGATTTCGGCGGGAACGACAAAACCATAAATGCCCTTGAAAATATTATAAAATTCGGGAAAAAGCAGGGGTATACTTTTCTTCCCATCACAGCCAGCACGCCGGAGATTCATCATACGATACTCAATAATTAATACAGCGGATATTAGTAACTGACATATTCACGCAGCAATTAGACAAGTGAATATGTCAGTTACTTCATATTCGTTGTACTAGATATTACAGCTAAATGCCCGTGATTTTATGTAATTTTCCATAAACATATAATCAGGTTCATAATCTGCATTCCTTACTGGCAGCTTAATCATAGTTCCTTTTAATTGCTTTTCAACCGTCCATTTTCTTCCGCCATATGAAAACATCTCCGCTTCCAATTTTAAAATTTGAATCAGAAAAAATGCAATATATTTATTCATCGGGTACTGGGTAGTCTCTAACGTCACGATCTTTTCACTCGCAAAAAATTCTTCCTCTTGATAAAAACATGCCCCTATACTTCCATCATATGCCAATGTAATTAAATTGCCTTTTCTGTTGCTTTCTGCTACATAAGCCGTAACTCCGTTATTCTCCTTCGATGTACTCACATAAGGTATGTCTCCTGGTGACATATTCTTTATATAAACAGATGCCCCTCTTCTAACATCAAAATACTTTTTATCTCCAAGACAAAAATACCTCCAATCCCGATCATTTAAGGAAATTATATCGGAACTTACGGCTCCTGCATACTGTCTTTCAAATTCCTTTTGATCAATGTGATCCATGTACCAGCAAGCTTTGTCATACCCTTCTTCCAGAAAATAGTCTGGTATCCCATTAACATCCGAGTTTAAGGACGATATGTAATTCTCCATAAATAGAAAATCAGGAATATACCCGGAACTCGAATAAAATTTATGCCCGTCTATCACGTATTGTCCTTTATTCATACAGGCTGGAAGACTAATAAGGGTTTTTTCCATTTGTTCCTTATTCCATTTGCGTCCATAACTAAACCGGTATTTTTCATTCCGAATAATAGTAATGAAAAACATAGCTAATGTTTCATTCATTTTATGCCCGCGCAGAAACAAAACATTTACATCATCTGAAGCCCAAAATGGTTCTTTCTGATAAAATGCTTCTCCCACCCCACACCCATTATAATTTACCGATATGCAATTCCCCTGAAAAAGTGGTTCTGCATTAATTTTTTCCCTTACACCATTCATACCCTGTATTGCCCCCAGAAAATTCAAATCTCCAGGAGTCATATTCTCTTTTGTCAATCGTTTTCCCTTTTTAATTTCAAATATTTTTCCCAGGTAAAACTCTTTCCAGCCCTCAGTATCCATAAGTTTATTCCTCCAGCATTCCTTGTTCCCCCATATACTTATACAATGCGTATTTCTTTAAATTCCGTTCAAAGTCCGCATCACATAATTTACTATAATCTGTCTTTATATACGCTTCTGCTAACGCTTCATCACCAACCCTGATCTTGTGCCTGATATATACAAAATCATTGGGATCTGCCACTCCATCTATTTGCTCCATCCATTGTACGCGGATATTTGCCCAGGCACCGGAATCTTTTCTGCCATTGTGTGGAATCACCTTAAATCCGTCATCCTGCCATCTGGCAAAAAAAACCGACTTTCCTTCATCGTGAGGAATATGTGCCTTAAATACCATAATACAGGTCGCTGTCCCTACATGACTGTCAAAAAACAGATTCGCAGGCATTGTCATACAGGCTAATAAGGTATGGAACTTTAATATGTTTTTACGCAGCCCCCGTCCACTATTTCCCGCACAGGACATAGGAACAATGGCAATCCCTATTCCCCCGGCTTTTATGTAATGCAGCATGGAGGCTATAAAATCCAGTTCATCCTGCCCTTTTTGTATTACAACCTCTTCCGGTGCGCAATCCGGATACGGTCTGATTACTTTATTTGCGTTTGATCCTATTGAATATGGTGGATTGATCATTGCTATATCGATATCCCCAAATGTACTCAAAGCTTCAGATAAAGGAACTTTTTTTCCATCCTGCAAATATGTCATTCCGCTGTCATCCATTGGATTATAGGAATCCGATACCAGAGAGGAACAATTAAATAAATTTGCCTTTCCATCACCATGAAACCGCATATTCGCGTATGCAAGGGCATACATTGAGGAATCTCTTTCTACTCCGATCAAGCTATTTGTTCTTGCGTATTGATATTTTTCTTCCTTTTGCTTTTCACTTATAAACTGACATCGAATGTTATCCTTGATCCGCCCAAGTGAGGCTATAAGAAATGCTCCTGTACCGCAGCAAGTATCCAGAATCTTTGTTTTCTCTGAAAATGGCTGTCCACTATAATATTCAGCAATATCACAAAATAACTCTGTAATATGTTTTGGCGTCAAAACAATCCCTTTTTCCTTTGCATTTCCCTTCGTAAAACGCAAAAAAGTCGTATAAAATTCTCCCATGATATCAATGCCTTTGTAATGTTCAAGTATTTCTATTAAATTTTCAAACAATGAATAGATACAACAGGATAACACCGTTTCACCGTCATTAAAATAACTATTCTGCCCTTTTGGTGCTTTTGTCAGTTCATCTTTACCTAACAAAACATCATAAAATCTTTTTAGCGACTTCCTTTTCCCTTTGGGAATCCCATCAATATCCCAGACACCTTCGATATAATCATCTTCATATTCATCCTTACCGTCACCATACAAAGAGGCTTTCAGCATCTTTACAGCATCTTTGCCAATTAAATCAGAAAATACTGTTTTTGCTTTGGAATTTATCTTTCTATCAATGGCTGATTGGGTTTCCCTGTATAACCTTGATTTCTTATTTGTCAACCCAAGTACAATAGCTGACACAAACCCAGCTTTAGAATTATCTTCAATTCCATTTGCACGTAAAAAATTTGCACATGATAATGTGTATTTTCTGAGCTCCTTTCTAATTTCTTCCTCTGTAGAAGAATATCTGTTCAATACAATATTAATATCCTTTACATACTGATCAATAGAAACCAGCCCATCATCGTACCCGCCATCTTCCAGCACCTCTAGATCTGATAATTCTCCACCTTTAGGAAGTACAAATGATGTAATTCTTAACTCAGACTCACTCTGGCCAGATACCCCGACTGCCACAACATCATATTCCTGGTTTAAAAACGTAGCATAATACAATGCTCCATTTATCGCATATTGTTCCGTTTCTGCCGGAGTCCCATAACCATATATTTTATATTCTTCTACATTATCAAACAGAGAGTGTTTACTACTGGCTCCATTAATCTGAGCCTTGCATTCAACTATAACAATGACATCGGATTTCTCCTTTGCGATTATAAAATCAGGCGTTCCTCTTTTGGACAATGTTTGCTTCTTAGAAGCTTTAGCAAACACATCTTTCAACCAATGATAGGAGGTTCCTTTAAAACTATCCTCTTTAAACCAAATTATTCCATTCTTTTCTATATTCTGTTTTGAAGAATAGTCAGGCAATGAAGCTAGTTTCCCTGATACAATCCCTTTTGTTTTTTCTTCTGAAGCCATTTCAATCCCTCCATTATCAGTTTATAATTAGTTTAACATAAACCCTCTCCGAACACAAGTTCTTTTTTTGAGCCACTTTTATATTTTCTCAATATAAAGGGATCCGAAATGCCGGATATGGACCGAAAGATATCATTTCTTCCAAATCATCCCGGTTGCAGTATGAGATATAACAGTCACATTCCTTTCTGTCACATATGAGGTCATTTTCTGAGATATGCCATAATGTTTCTCCTGGATCCTCCGAATATAAATTACCTGATCTGTGGCGGCAGCGGTTACAGGCGTATACATCACCCTTTGAATCACAAAACAGAGCACTCCCACAATGGGCGGCATCTGCCCTGTAATGGCGCAGTTCCAGTGAAAAATACGGATCCAGGGCAGAAAATGCCTGGATCTCCTCCCGGGTGTACTTCCTGCCCAGCCCATCCATCTTATTGATCCAGAAATATACCGCCGGATCTAGTTCTTTTCTTATCCTCTGCAGCCAGGATAAGTTTTCTGGTACCCCAACAGCACCGGCACAGAACAAGATTCCGGCTTCTTTTAACTGACGGCATACCCCCAAAAAATCCTGCTCTGATACCATCTCCGGATGGAAAGTTCCCCATAGCTGGAGCTTCTTCTTCTCTCCCCCGGCTTTTTCAAATTCACCCAACATCTCTTTCACGTCAAAACTAAAATTACTCTGGGCGCCCACTACTTCGATCTGTGGCAGCCGGCT
Source organism: Eubacterium sp. (assembly GCA_022791495.1). Lineage (GTDB taxonomy): Bacteria > Bacillota > Clostridia > Lachnospirales > Lachnospiraceae > Eubacterium_F. The sequence goes on along the minus strand of JAAVZE010000075.1, from coordinate 24,862 downwards.
GAGTTTTGCCAGTGCCCTCCAGTAATACCGATGGATCAGCGCCTCTCCGTAGGGGACGATCTGAACAGCACCTTGAAACTTTTTCTCTACGATCCGCTTCACAAATCGGAAAAGCTCCCTCTCATCCTCCTCCAGCTGCCGCCGGCTCTCCTTTTCTTTGGAAAATGGACAGTAGCTGCAGGAGTAGTTACAAAATCTCAAACTTCCCCGGTAATATATCTGACGGACCATTACACACCCTCCTCCATTCCTTCGCTCAATAGCGCCATTTTCTCATTTTTTCCCTGATCGCCTCTGACATCAGTTTTGGTCCAAGAAAATCGGACAGAGAGATTCCTTTCTCTGTAAGGCAGATCTTCGCAGAATCCGCCACCGCCAAGCCGTTCCGGATCCACTCTGTCAGCAGCGGATAATCCTTTTGCGGCTCGCTGTCAAACCGGCACCGGTACTCTTCTTTATCGATGCCGCAGCAAAACAAAATATTTTTTATGACATAGCGTCTTCTCATCTCTTCTTCTGATAGAAGGTAACCATGGGTGACTTCCAGAAAATCTTTCTTCTGCATATACTTCTGTAAAATATCCATACAGCTTCTCTGCCCCAGGGCAAAAGGAGTACAAAAATGCAGCTCCCCGATATAACTACGTCCGCCACAGCCGACGGATATGGTGTTACCGAATCCGCAGCTTCCCTGATCCAGAGGATCAGGATCTTTCACAAACCGGCGCATGGAAAGCTGCTTATATCCTCTCTCTTTCAGAAAGTCTCTCAGCTCCTGATACATCCCGTAGACGGTCTCAGGATGGATACTCATCTTCTGCGCCAGAAATGTACCATTTTTTATATACAGTGGATACACAAACATTTCCTCTGGCTCATATGCTGCCGCCTGCCCTGCGGAATCCAGCAGGCTTTCCACCGTCTGTCCCGGTATACCATAGATAAGATCCAGATTGATACAGGGGAATTTACTCTTTTTCAGGATACGGGCTGCCCGGTGCACCTGCCAGACCCGGTGTCTCCGGTTCAGCGTCCGCAATTCTTCATCATGAAAGCTCTGCACTCCCATACTTACCCGGGTGACGCCATTTTCCTTCAAAAGTGCCGCCTTTTCTTCCGTCGTCTGAGCCGGAGATGTCTCCACGATGACCGATTTTCCCTCAAATCCCATCCGGTCCCTGGCTATGGAAAAAACCCTTTCAAGCTGTTTCTCTGATAGCAGCAGCGGCGTCCCGCCCCCCAGTGTCAGATCCGAAAAATCTGCTCCCTTCGGAAGAATGGTTCTCAGCTGCTCCGCCTGTCTCTCCATGGCATCCACATAGGCTGACATAAATTCATCAGACTGCCCCGTCACGGAGAACAGGTTGCAGTAGCCACATTTACTCTGACAAAAAGGAATATGAAAATAAAGGCTGTTCTGTCCTCCTGACAGCCTTTGTATGTAATCTTCCAGACGGATCCCCGACAGCGGGCCATAGGCTGTCTTGTGGGGATAACTGTACATATATTGAACATATGGATTATCCATGTATTTTCTCCTATAAATAGTGTTGGTATCACAAGGTAAAATGTTTATATGGTACCGTGTTGACGATGGGATGGTTAAAACCATGATACAGATATCCGTCCTCACCATAACAGGTGCCGTGATCCGAACAGCAGATGACAAAAGTATCTCCTTTTTTATAGAAAGCGTGAAACAGCCGTTCCAACTGTGCATCCACATAACGTAGCGCCGCTCCGTGGCTTTCTACACTGTCTTTGTTCGTGCCTTCGACATAAAAATAATTGGGATAATGAATCGCAGAAATATTAATATACATCATTATTAACTGTTCCACAGGCAGCCCGCTTATCTTTTTTACAGCAAGATCGATCTGGTTTTTTGTAGATTCCCTGACCTTCGGTCCAAAGGATGGATTCCAGAAACTGTGCATAAAATAGGAAGGCATCACCTTTCCAATGTCTGTCCTCTGGTCAAAAAAACTCAGGCCCCCGATGCAGAAAGTCTCATAACCTTCCTTTTCCAGTCCCTCCACAAAGGTGGCTCCACGAAAACAAAACGCCCCCTCCGGCGCCTTTCTCCCCATCCCGATATCCTCGGAAAAAAACAGTTTTTCCCTCTGTTTCATATTTTTAATTCCGGCATCCATTGGAAGAAATCCGGCAAACATGGCTTGATGGGAGGGATAGGTAAAATTTCCCGGCGCCTCGCATCGGCGCCATCTGCCATACCGGTTCAGAACCGGCGTCCCTCCCCTGTCCTGTTCTTCCTCCGCCACATCATAACGAAGGGAGTCAATACAGACAAATAAAATATTGTAGGCTCCCACGATTTCATTCATATTCATAACTCGACTCACCCGTCTCCGTCAGCTGCCCTTTGTGCCATCCATTCCACCTGCCGCCTGTAGATCCGGTTCTCATAAAAAATATCCTGATACATCAGATCCCCCTGGCCATTCATCTCGATGATCTTTGGTTTCAATGATCCCTGTTCCAGAAGTACATCGATGCCAGCCATCCGCAGTTCTGGAAAACATGACATGGCTTTTTCACATAAGGCATTGATCTCACAGATCACTTTTTCTGAAAGCCCCAGATCTGAAAATGCCAGAGGAGAATTGTTCAGATGAAGGTTTGTCACCGGACCAGAAGAACACCTTGCCACCACAAATTCACATCTCCCGAACTGCCAGACCACCCGGAGGTCATAGCTTTTCCCTCCAAAAGAAGCTTTAGGGTGCCAGCGCTCCACCACTGCTCCCAGTGACAGCACCGCATCCAACAGGCGGCAGATCTCCTGAGCATTCTCCATGCGCCGAAGCTTCTTCGTATTCACCAGTTCCTCTCCTTGAAGAATACAGGATGTATACGCCATCATCCTACCCTGCCCCGGAGCCAGACGAAATGCGGTAACTCCCGCGGCGCCGGAACTATAAACAGGTTTAATAAATACGGAATAAATCCTTCGATGTTTCATGGACTCCATAAGCTGTTCTGCATTTTCAATTTTGTCCTCCAGCATCTCCGTGACCGGAACCTGGTTTTCCATCAGTATTTCTTTACATTGTCTTTTGTCTAATAGACGGAGAATTTCAGAGGGAGGGTTCAAAAAGATCCCCCCTGCCCCCTCTGACTGTTTCATCAGCTTTTGAAATGACGCCAGATGATCCTTCATCTGAAAGAGATCGCTGCTCTTATAGGAGGGAGGATCCAGCTTCACCACATCCCCGTGAAACTCCATCCCCCCTGCTGTCTGCCAGTCCACAAACCAGACCGGCTTATGTAATTCCCCAGCGGCGCGGAGAAAATATTCCGTCCGCCTTGTCCCCGGTTCTCCGATCAATACGATTCCCATAGATTCCACCAGAATTATTCGGTGAGCATCGGATAGCGGTAGATCTCTCCGTCGTACTCATCGTCCTCCTGTGGATCACTTACGTCCACCTTCGCTGACAGCCCTTCCAGCTTCTTCATCATAGCCTCTGACATGTAATGATATTCCAGATTTACTTCTTTGATATTATCATAATCAGGCAGTGCCTTTAACAGAACCTCACCACCCTGATCCGTCATTGTACCCTTGGAAAGATCCAGTTTGTCAATCTGTTTCATATATTTGCAGTCACAGACCACCTCTGCCACCTCATCCTGAATCTCGCTGTCCATAATGCCAAGAGAACGAAGTTTGGGAAAATCTGACTTCTCCAGCATGTTTTTTACGTCCTCCACACCGCCGTCAAAGCCATAGTCATCCACGCCAAGATACAGCGCCAGCTCTTCCAGTTCCGGCAGTTCTGCCTCTGCGATGCTGGCAAGCACCTCTTTGGGAAGACCACCGCAGATGATCTCCAGACGCTTTAAATTCGGATGACAGATCTTTCCAAGACTCAGATTCGTCCCTCCCTTGACCGTCAATATTTCCAATCCCGGAAGCGCCTCCCAGAGCGCGGAATAATCTGCCTGCTCGATCCAGGACACCTCACACTCTTCATAATCCATATCCCCCACAAACAGACTTTTGATCCCTGCAAATTTTTCCTTATTTGCTACAATGCTGTCGATGATGGCCTGGGCACTGTTTTCCCAGGATTCCCCCCAGCAGCCAATGATGATCTCTTCGAGTTCCGGCAGCTGCGGATCTGCCAGAATCTCTTCTCCCATAGTCTTTGCATTCTTTTTGCCATCTTCATAATCTTCCCATTCATATACATACTTTTTACTCTTTTCTGCCATAAAAATAAGACCTCCATTCCTTTTCTCCCCTGGCTCCTGCCAGGATGACATACTATGATTTTATTTTAGCACAATCCTCCTGCTCTGTCATCTATTACCTTTTCCATAAACTTATCCCTCCAGTTGATATCAAAGTTAACTTTATCTACTTCAAACAGCTGGTGAACCCTGGAAATCATGGCATCATATTCCCTGTGCTGATCCATCAAAGAACATAATTCTTCACTGTGAACTGGCATAATAACTACGTTATCTGTAAATTTATCTCTCTCCACTGTGGACTGCAGTGGAACTGCCGCAATGGCTTTCCAGATATTAATTGTATTATAGTCAAAGCGGTCCGCAATAAAAAATGATGTGACTACCCTGCCTGTCTTTGCCGTCTCTTCCTCTACTTTCAAATTAATGGAATGTCTTAAAACAGGTTCCCACTCCCCGCGTTTCTGACTATTTGCATTCATAAGTGTTGCCTCAAGCATTACAACCTTATCTTTTTCATAAATAACGATGTCCCCCTGCCCGCCTCCGGCATGGACCAGGGGTTCAAAATCCGCCGATAAAGTCAGATTGTAGCTTCCAAGTAAATCAATCCTTTTTCCCGAGAAATAGTACCAGGCAATTCCCACAATATACTCATAGATTGTCGGTACGGAGGCATCCTGGCTCACCATCTCTTTGATCTGCCTGTCATGGGACCTGTCTGCAAACATCCGAAGGATCTCCTTGACCTTTTCTGCTGGATAGGATCTCTCCAGAAACAATGCGAATTCTTTCTTTCGTTTTTCTGCAAGAAGGAAAGGTATTTTCTCCATGGATGTATCTGGAAATTCCTCCCGGATATGGTCCTTAACCTGTGTAATTTCCTTTTTTGTATATCTTAAAATTTCCGATAAAGAGACCACTTCACAATAATAGCTGTATAAACCACCTTCATACTCTCTTTGACTGCGATAGCAGGAATGAGTCTCTTCCGATACATTTCCTGAAATACGGCTTCGGATAAACTCTACTTCAAAAATACAGGAACAAAGTTCCCGGTATGCCAATTCGACGAAGCCATTATAAAAACGAATCATGCCAGAAGCCTTAAATATTCTCTTCGTTGTATCCGAATATTCTCTGATCTGATCCAGAATCTTTGACAATGAAAACTGGATGTACAAGTATTCATTGGTATGTAACGTAAGAATATCCGGATGCTGGTCATCGAAAACCGTAAAAGATGGTCTGTCTCCTGTTTTTAGCGAAAAAAGGTTCTTCCCCCTGCCAAAAGCCTTATTCAGCATAGCCCTGTTGTCTTCATAAAAAGTCAATACGCTATCCAATTTATCCGGGTTTTTTTCTTCATGGACATATTTCCACAACCGGTCATAAAATTCCCAGTAGACATCCACAGCCGTTTTACTTTTTCTGTTCTTATAGAATTTGCGGAATACCGTCTCCGATATTTTCTCCTGGGTTTTTAATTCTTCAGGTATATCAATTTCTATATCCGATACAATATCGCCCTCTCGGTAATTCACCACATAGTCTTCTATGTTGGTAAAATCAGAATAGGGATTTAACCCCTGAACCAGTTCCGAAAACTCATTTTCTGACAATCGTGTTCTTTTTAATAATACAAATATCGCCAGATGGAAGGGAGCATAAAATCTCTCGCCGCCAGAATCAAACAGCCGGAGCTTTAGCAGCTGGCGTAAATAGACAATATTAACGCCATCGACAGGAAGCAGCTTTTCAAGCTCGTCTTTCTTTATTTTTTGCGGATCAAGTAACAGCTTTCCCACAGGAGAAATATCCCGGTCATCATCTGCAAAGCCTAATTTAACCAGGTTGCTGGTATAATGTCTTGCCCGGTCCTCAATGCCCAGGTCGAACTGGCCAACGAGTTCTGGATAGGACATATAATTGCGTTGGATCCACCCCAGATCCAGATTCTCGACAGCCTCATTAAAATCTGGAATCTTTTTTATTTGTTCCATAAGTTTATCGTAAGGATCATGTTTAACAAAAACATCTGGCGAAAGTTCGATCGCCTGACGATAAAATTCGTACTGAGCGAAACTGTCTGGTATGGAAGCCCATCGCATTTTTTTATTGTTTTGTATCTCTTCAAGGATTGTTAAATATCCCTGAAGAGCATGTATCACATCGTTCCTTCGGCCATTAGTGTCCATCAGATTAAAAATCTGTCCTTCTTTGATTCTCACCAGGTTCCTCCTAATAGTTTACAATTAAAACCTCTCGTGTCACGGATTTTCTATTCTTCCTCTGATAGTTTGCGTTATGATATGTATAATCAAGATCAATCTGTCTGTAATCCGGCCGTTCTTTTACCCATTTTTCCAATATATCGTTTCTTCTCCCTTTGGATTCAATGACGTTTGACAATCCAAAGCGAATGTTCCGCCGGGATAGAGTATCCAGCAAATTCAACAGATCGTATTCGTCCTGTTCTGTCCATCCCCTCTTCTCATTATAGGCAGCACAGGTAATAAGATAGGGAGGATCTACGTAAACAAAATCCCCAGATTTAAGGCGGTCCAGATCCATATCTTTAAAATTCAGATTGGTAAATACCGCTTTCTGTGTATGGAGCAGATTGAGAAAAACAGATAACTTATCATACATGTTCTGATTAAAGTCTCTCTTTCCCGGCGGCAGATTGAAATCTCCCTTCCGGTTAAACCGGATCTGATTATTAAAGGCATAAATGATCAGTGTGTATAATTTTATGTAATAGTCATCATCCTGAACCTCTGCATGGTTGACATCCTGACGCAGATTCATATAAGGTTCCCGGTTATAGGCGCTCAACCCGTCGCTGCTGTTGCAGCCATAAAATTTATATCCATTTGTCTTTACGTCGGACAAGCCATAGTTCTGTATGACATTTTCAAGCCGGTTTATAAATTCCCGGCTGTCAAGCCTCTGCATAACAGAATACAGATTTATCAACGGGGTACAGCTGTCATTGTAAATGTGTGCCCTTGCCGCTACGTTGATCCCAACATTACATCCTCCACAAAACAGATCTACAAAAGTTCCTATCTGCTCTGGAAACAATGGTAATATTTGAGGCAAAAGCCTGTACTTTCCCCCGGTGTAATTTAATGGTGACTGTATCATAGTTTCCCTCATTCCTACTTCCCTTGATCACAGGTACAAAGAAATAACCGCTCCTGATTGTCGGCAATGTCTGACTTACCTGTTGTAAAAGCTTTATAATTTTCCGAAAAAACTTTTACTTCCCCTTTGTTATTCAGTATTCTATAAATATCATCATCTGAAATCTTCGCATTGGAGCGATCATTCCCCTTCGCTGCCATATTGTTATAAGAAAGCAGAATATAGCGGCAGTCAAGATTTCTAATCAGATCTTCAAATGCCTCCGTCGCACTTTTGGTACAATATCTGCTCTTTAAATGCCTCCGGTCCATCTTCCTGGCAACACCAAATACCTCTGGTTTTTCCCACCGCGCCACATTTTCCAGCAAATGATAGGCATCACAGTACTGCCTGGAATTATAAGGCGGGTCTATGTAAACCAGATCTGCTGATATATCTCTGGCCAGATCATTTGAATCCACATTAAAACACTGATTATACGGATTATTCACTTCACTTACATCCGGCAAAGCCAGTTCAAGATGTGCATCAAATTCAACGTCCCGCCGATAGGCGTCATAATGCCCGCAGGTCTTGGCTATTTTATCCATGGCATAAAGTAAGGAGGTGATCAAAATCGCCCGTTCCCTGAAATTAATTCTGCCCTGCTGGTATTTCTCCTCTATATCTTCCCTTATAAAACCTATTTTGGCACAATCCTCCAGACTAAAGTAAGTATTGGCAAAATTCTGGGACATATAGTTATCTTCCTTTCCCTGCACATCATTATAGGCATCAATCATATTTTCCAATAGATCTTTATGATAGGGCTCGGCAGAAAACCAGGCATAATTGGAGATATAATTGCTGTACAAAATATCGTTTGTGGTCAGCTGCTTCTCTTGAAATGCAGATGCAACCGCTCCTGTTCCTGCAAAAATGTCCACAACAGTATTTACATTTTCACACTCATCTTCCACCACTTTCTGGATGAACGAAAGCAGGCGGTATTTATTTCCCAGATACCGTCTATTGTTAATTTTAGTGGTTTTAGCCATTTGAATTACCTCTTACTATGTTCTTTCTTAAACCCCATGCAGCTTTCAGCGGTAAAAGTCGATTGCTTCGTGCCCTGCCCTTTACAATAAAGTATACCACATCTACCCCATGTTCTCAATTGTTGTTTCCTGCCGCAGCTTTTCGGATTTGATTCCAGAAGGTTTTTCTGTTATACTTAGCACGACAGTGCAAGTTCGCACCGTCAAGCTAGTCAAACGACACAAAACCAGAACTGGTCAGAACGGAGAATAACCAATGAATCTAAAAAAATCTTGTTTTACCGCATTTATGTCCTGTATCAGCTTTATCCTGTCAACCTTCGTATCTTTTCCTTTTGTCGTGCCATTTCAGCACTGCTGCAATGTGATCTGCGCGGTGATGCTCGGTCCGGTTTATGGATTTATCTCTGCACTGATCACTGGGTGTATGAGAATGCTTCTGACTGGCAGGCCTGTTACTGCCATCATCGGGGCCGTCATAGGCGCTCTGTTATCGGGACTTTTTTACATCATATCAAAGAAAATGATTCTGGCGGTGGCTGGGGAGATCATCGGTACTGGACTGATCAGTGCCCTTTTGAGTTATTATGTCATGAAATATGGCTTTGGCATAAAACTCTCCACCCCTTTCTACTATATTCCGCTGTTTATGCCTGCCTGCATCACCGGGGCATTTCTGGGATATGCCATATTGATCCTTTTAAAAAGATCCGGTTCATTATCGAAAATACGGGAGATGTTACAATGATTGAGGAAAATGTGATCATAAAAAATATCAATATAATGGAGCCAAAGATTCACTCCATAACAAATACCATCACCATCAACGACTGTGCCAATATCCTTCTGGCAGCCGGTGGGCATGCCACGATGGCATCCGATCCGGCGGAAGCTGCTGAGATGACCGCCCACTGCGATGGTCTTGTACTGAATCTGGGGGCAGTTTCCTCGCTGGAAGCGATGCTGGCGGCAGGAAGAGAGGCCAACTGCCTGGGACATCCTGTCGTCCTGGATCCGGTGGCTGCCGGTGCCACTTCTCTCCGTAAAAATGCCTGTCAGCGTCTTTTGTCAGAACTGCGTTTTTCCGCCATCCGGGGCAACGCCTCTGAGATCAGCACTCTTTCCGATCTCCTCACTAATTCGGGAGACACTGCAGAATCTTTTGTAGATGCCCCGGAATCAGAGATCATGCAGGAGAAAAATCTGGAGACCTGCCTTGAGAACGCCCGCTGTCTATCCCGGCATACGGAGGCCCTTATCGTGGTTTCTGGAAAAGAGGATCTGGTGGTACACCGGGACCAATGCGAAATGATCCGGGGAGGCTCTCCTCTCTCCGCCCGGATCACCGGCAGCGGCTGTATGCTTACCGAACTGATCTGCCTGTGTATGGCAGCGAACCCTGAAGACCATTGGAGTGCGGTCTGTACTGCAGTTCGTCAGATGAACCTTGCCGCAGAAAAAGCAGCCCGGAAAATCCAGGCTGCTGATGGGGGAACGATGTCCTTCCGAATGTATCTCATCGATGAGATCAGCAGACAGTTTACAGGTGAAGCACCCGGTCTCTGATCTCCTGGGTGCGCCCCTGGTTCCAGAACTGGGTTCCAATATATCCACAGGTTCGCCTGGCTACAAAAAGTTTCGTTTGGTCGTGGCAGCCACAGTTCGGACACTGCCACATAAGCTTTCCGGATTCATCCTCTTTGACCACCACTTCGCCGGAATAACCGCATTCCTCACAAAAATCGCTCTTTGTATTCAACTCCGCATACATGATATTATCATAAATATGACGCATTACAGAAATGACAGCGGGAATATTATCCTGCATATTCGGCACCTCTACATAGCTGATCGCCCCTCCCGGTGACAGCTTCTGAAACTCAGATTCAAAACTGAGTTTGCTGAAGGCATCGATTTCTTCCGTCACATGGATATGATAACTGTTGGTGATATAATTTTTATCGGATACACCCTGGATCACGCCGAAACGTTTCTGCAGGCACTTGGCAAACTTATAGGTGGTAGACTCCATCGGTGTTCCATATACGGAATAACTGATATGCTCCTGCACCTTCCACTCCCCGCACTTATCATTCAGCCGCTTCATCACCGCCAGGGCAAAATCCCTTGCTTCTGGATCCGTGTGGGATTTTCCCGTCATCCGCACACACATCTCATACAGTCCCGCATAGCCAAGGGAAATAGTTGAATATCCATCATACAGCAGTTTATCGATTTTTTCTCCCTTATCCAGCCGTGCCAGTGCCCCGTGCTGCCATAAGATCGGCGCCACATCTGATACTGTTCCCTTTAACCTTTCATGACGACAACGCAGCGCCCGGTGGCACAGCTCCAGCCTCTCATCTAATATTTTCCAGAACTTATCCATATCTCCATAAGAAGAACATGCCACATCCACAAGATTTATCGTCACAACTCCCTGATTAAACCGGCCATAATATTTATGGCTTCCGTCTGGATTTCTCTGTCCGTCCTCCACTGTCAGGAATGAACGGCAGCCCATGCAGGTATACACATCCCCCTGCTTTAGCTGACGCATCACTTTGGCAGATATATAATCCGGCACCATTCGTTTTGCTGTACACTTCGCTGCCAGCTCCGTCAGATACCAGAACTCAGAATCCTCTTTGATATTATCCTCATCCAGTACATAGATCAGCTTCGGAAATGCCGGTGTGATCCACACCCCTTTTTCATTCTTTACTCCCTGGATCCGCTGTCCCAGTACCTCTTCAATCAACAGCGCCAGATCGTGGCGGGTCTGTCCCTCCACCTCGTCCAGATACATAAACATCGTAACAAAAGGCGCCTGTCCGTTACAGGTCATTAACGTGATTAACTGATACTGGATCGTCTGGATCCCCCGCTTGATCTCATCAGCAAGCCTCTTCTTTACAATTTCCTCTAATTTCGCGTCATTGGAAGAAAGACCCAGGGACTCAAATTCCTCTCGCACTTCCTTTCTCAGCTTCCTGCGGCTGATATCCACAAAAGGAGCCAGATGAGCTAAGGAAAAAGATTGTCCGCCGTACTGGTTGCTCGCCACCTGCGCCACGATCTGGGTGGTCACATTACATGCCGTATAAAAGGAATGTGGTTTTTCGATCAAGGTATCACTGATCACCGTACCATTCTGAAGCATATCCTCCAGATTGATCAGATCACAGTTATGTTCCTTCTGGGCATAATAATCCGAATCATGAAAATGAATGATGCCCTCCTTGTGGGCGTCCACGATTTCCTTCGGCAGCAGAAGACGCATCGTCAGATCCTTGCTGACCTGCCCCGCCATATAATCCCGCTGTGTTGAATTGATGCTGGCATCTTTATTGGAATTTTCCTGATTGACTTCTTCGTTATTACACTCAATGAGAGACAGGATCTCGCTGTCCGTCGTATTTGCTTTTCTGGCGATCTCTCGCTGGTAACGGTAACGCACATACTTCTGGGCGATCTCATAACCGCCCTCCTGCATGATTCCCACCTCTACCATATCCTGTATACTTTCCACGTTGACAGCGTGGGAAGCGCTTTCAATTTGATCCGATACCCGGTTCGTCACATCTGCGATCTGAAGCAGCGACAGGCTTTTGTGTTCCTCCACCTCTTTATTCGCTTTCTGGATCGCATTGCTGATCTTCTCTGGATTAAATTCTACTTCTTCTCCATTTCGCTTGATAACCCTTGTCCTACTCATGATTACAATTTCTCCAATCCTTCTTAACAACTGAATATAGTATTTCTTTTACCTTCAAACACAAGATGTTGTGTTCTATCATATCACTCCCCGGAATAGATGTAAAGAGGATTTGGAAAAAAAATCAGATTCCATTATCTTCCTACAGAATTCCCACCTTTTTTAGTAAAAATTCTCCATTTGTTGTCTTGGCCACCCCTTGCTGAAGCGTATAGGTAAAATACATCTCACCATCATGATATTCTTCACAGAAACTGTAATTTTTTATTCCCTCGGTTCCCTTTTGTTTTTCACAGATCTCAAGGTCATGGGTCGTAATTATACCGCAGCACCCCTGCTGGCAAAGCTTTTGTATGACGCCCTCGGCTCCCTTTCTTCGGTCCACGGAATTCGTCCCTCGAAAGATCTCATCGATCAGAAAATATACCGGTTCATCTTCCCCCGCCGCATCGATGATCTGGCGGATCCGGAGCAGTTCAGAATAAAATGTAGAGATTCCCTCCGTAGTGCGGTCCACGATCCGCATAGAGGTCATGATCCGGGGACGGCCACAGCTCACAGCTTCCGCACACACCCAGCTACCCGCCCTGGCCAAAACCATATTGATACCCACGGCGCGCATAAACGTGCTCTTCCCAGACATATTAGAGCCGGAAAGGATCACAATGCCATCCTCCATCTCAAAATCATTGCATACCCGGTCCTTATTGGACAGCAGCGGATGTCCCAGTTTTACCCCGCGAAAACCTTTATTTTCTTTTGTCACTTCCGGCGCACACATCTGGCTGCAGCTACGTAGCAGATTGGCAAAACTTAGATAACACTCCATCTCTCCCAGTGCTCCAAACCAATCTTCCGCCTTTTCTCCATAAACTTTTTTCCAGTTCTGCAGAGCAAACGCATTCTTGTAATTCCATAAAAAAATCACATTAAGCAGAAAGTCCGAAAGCAGATTATAACACCAACCCACATTCCTGGAAATACGCGCCAGTTCATCCATTCCTTTTTGGGCTTCCGCCAGTATCCCCTGCAGTTCCTTTCCCCTCGCCGCAGTGAATTCCCTGGAGAGCACTTCCCTGACTGCCAGATTATAGGGCATAATCTTCCGTGAAGCTCTGCGCAGCTGTTCCAGATAATGCCGGGTTCTATATTCTCCCAGTCTCCACAAACAGAATTGGATAAAAAGAAGAGCCCCCAGCAGGGCAAATCCCGCATTTGTGCGAAAGCACACCAGATAACCGCAGGCAGCTATCGTCAGTCCCCGCATGACATTCAATAGTACAGAAAACCATTTGCTGCCAGAAAAGGGCTTCTGATCCTTTAGCTGCTCCAAAAGCTCAGCTGTCTCCTCTCCGGTATCAATCTGAGAAAAGACGTATTCCATATGGGCCGCCCCTTCATAATCTCCGCCGATCTCATAGATTATCTGCTGTCTTTTTTCAATCTCCTCTATCGAATACTCCGGTGAGAGAAGATCCTCCGCCAATTTCCTGCGCCCATGAAAGGTGTGGGTACAATTTATATATTGAAACAGAGAGCGTTTCCCTATGATATCCAGATCTCTTGCATAAGGATGCTCTTCCCCTGCCAGATCTCCCCCATCGTCTTCCCCCTCCTGCCAATCTCCCAGCAGCCGTTTCCTGTCCCTGCTCGCTATACCGCAGATGCCCTTCATCTGCTGAATCCCTTCCAAAACCCGGTTGTGCCATATCAGAGTAAAGACAAACAGCACCAGCTGTGCCGCCGCCAAAATGCCCCATCCCAAATAGTTAGAAGTGAAGCATAACTTGACGCCGGTAAAAACCAGTGCTGCAAATAATACTAATTTTACAATTCCCAAAATATTACTTTTTCGATTTGTTGTTTCTATCTTATATTCAGAATCTTGGATGATCTTATTCAGTCTCTGTTCCATGAACCCTCCCTGCCACAGGCAACACAAACAATCCATGAATGGAGAACAGCTTTGCTGTTCAAACTTCGCACCTTTCACACTTTCAATAAGAGACAGCCATGGGCTGGAATCTCTTTCTTCTCATTTAGAGAAAGCGCCTCTCCCTCCCAGAGATCCTCTGCCGTCCCGGATGCATGACTGAGATATTCCTCCGGCGCCACAGCCACCTCATTCTCACTGATATTAAATATCGCAAGATACAGAGATGAATCTTCTGTGCTCTCTGACTGCCATAGGATCACCCGCTCATCTCGGAAAATCTCCCTGGCCCCTTTTGATCTGTCCAGCATCCCCAGTACTTTATCATTGCACAACAAAGATAAGGTCCAGTCATCCAATTTAGGAAGCTCCGCGCCCAGCATAAGCGGTGAACGGAACATACACCAGAGTGTCATCATCGTCCTCTGCTCTGTCTTCGAGAAATTGGTCTGCCTCTCATCCTGAAAACCTTTTCCTAACCAGCCCAGAGGCAGCATATCGCAGTCCGGGTATCCTCCGTCCCGGACCTGGTCCTGCCATTTTCTACAACGGTCGAACATATCCCGGAGAGAGTCCCAGTGGTCCCAGAAATCATCGGTGATCCGCCACATATTGGCATTTTCATGATAATGCTCTGCCCATTCTAACAGTGCCGGTCCCGGCGACAGACTGAGAACGATATCCCTGCCACAGTTTTCAATGGCTTTATGAAGCATCGCGATCTCCTCTTTGGCAGATTCCGCATCGCCGCGACAGATGTCATCACATTTTACAAAATCCACTCCCCACTGGGCATACAGCGCCATCAGAGAATCATAATACTCCTGCGCCCCTTCTTCTCCCGGAATCACCCCATACATATCCGGGTTCCACGGGCAGATGGAATAGGGGCTTGCGATCTCATTGGCCCTGCGCTCTGTCCCAAGAATTTTGGAATGGTTATGGGCTGCGATACGGGGAATTCCCCGCATGATATGAATGCCAAATTTAAGCCCCAATTCATGTACATAATCTGCCAGGGGTGCAAAGCCCCGTCCTCCGGCAGAAGACGGAAAACGCTGGGGACAGGGAAGGAGTCTGGAGTACTCATCCATCTCCACCTCCCAGAATGGGATATACTGATGTTTGTCCCGCTGGCTTCCGGCATCGTAGGAATACCATTCGATGTCCACCACCACGTATTCCCAGCCGTGGGATTTGAGATGTTCAGCCATATAATCCGCATTTGCCTTTACCTGGTCTTCTGTCACCGTAGTATCATAATAATCGTAACTGTTCCAGCCCATCGGCGGTTTATTTAACTCCAACATTATTTCAGTTCCTTTCATTCTAATCCATGGTTTTATGCATGCCGGATATCCGTATATTCTGAAATTTCCCGGCTCACCGTCACCAGATCTTCCACACTCAGGTCATGCACCGATGCGTGTCCGGTGATCCTGGCAAATGTTTTTACTTCCGCCAGTGATACGTTAAGAAAATTCGCCACTCTCTGTGCAGACGCTTCCACTTTCATCCGTTCCCTGAGCTTAGGATCCTGGGTCGCGATACCCACTGGGCAGCTTCCAGATCCACAGATCCGGTACTGCTGGCAGGCAGCAGCAATGAGCCCTGCACTGGCTATCGCCACAGCATCCGCTCCCATGGCAAGCGCCTTGGCAAAATCTGCAGACACCCTCAGTCCCCCGGTGATCACCAGGGAAATATCCGAGTGCACAGAATCCAGATATTTTCTGGCACGATGCAGCGCGTAGATCGTCGGAACGCTCGTCGCCTCCCGGAGGAAAAACGGACTGGATCCGGTAGCTCCTCCTCTTCCGTCAATCGTTATAAAATCTGGCTCTGCATATACACAGTACTCCAGATCCCGCTCAATGCGTCCTGCGGAAATCTTTATACCAATAGGACGGCCATCGGAACGGTTTCTGAGCATATCCACCATCTCTTTCAGATCTTCCTTTGTGTTCAGCTCCGGAAACTTACTTGGGCTCTGAACATCTTCTCCCTGTTTTTTCCCCCGGAGCTCAGCAATCTCAGCTGTCACTTTTTCTCCAGGGAGATGTCCCCCCATCCCCGGTTTGGTTCCCTGGCCAATCTTGATCTCGATGGCATCAGAAGTCCTGAGATTCTCATCTGTCACACTATATTTGTTTGGAACATATTCAAATATGTATTTATGTGCAGCTTCCTTTTCTTCTGGAAGAATCCCTCCCTCTCCACTGCACATTGCTGTCCTGGCAAGAGCAGATCCTTTTGCCAGGGCCACCTTAACCTCTCTGGACATCGCCCCAAAAGACATGTGGGAAATGTACACAGGATTCTCAAGAATCATTGGACGTTTGGCATGCTTTCCTATAATCGTCATGGTCGTCACAGGAGCATCCTCATCCAGCGGAGGCGGATTCAGCTGGGCGCCAAGAATAAGAATATCATCCCAGTCTGGCATCGTCATCCTTGTTGCCATAGAGCTGCTCACTGACCTGCCGCTCACCGCCATCTGATGAATCTCTTCCATATATCGATTGGATTCGTCCACCCGGTAAAATTGTGGATCATAATCCAGATTTGCATTGGAAACATCTTCTTTTTTTTCCCGTTCGGCTGTTTGAACGGATTTCTTCTCCTGCTGTTTGTTCTGCTCTAAAGACTTTGATTCCTCACGGAATTTAGATGAGGGTTGATGGCATACCGGGCACTCCTCCGGCGGATTTTCCCCTTCATACACATAACCGCACACAGTACATACGAATCTCTTCATTTCCTTTCTCCTTTTTTGTTGAATATACGAACCAGTCAAATACAGATAACAAAATCAATCCGTATTTTCGCCTTCTGCTGCCTAACGAAGGTTTGCAGGGGTACTCCCAGCTGTCGAAGATTATATGACAGTCAATACACCCAGGGATTTCAGCAAAAGTATGACGAGAAGCAACGGCGCAATCACCTTTATCATAACAACGTACAAAGTTTTTCTTCCAAATTTCGCTCCACCCTTTTCCACCTCTTCAATGATCGTCTTAGGCTTAATGATCCAGCCCACCAGAATACATGTCCCGATGGCAACTACCGGCATCAGACAGTTGTTGCTGATATAATCCATCACATCCAGGATCTGTGCTCTTGCTCCATTAGGAAGTCCAATATCAAAGTATAATTTATTATATCCGAGACACACGATAACTCCCGCCACAAGGGCAATGGCTGTCTCGATCACCACGGCCTTTTTCCGGCTCATATGGAACTGATCCATAATACTCGCTACCACAGCCTCCATGACAGAAACCGCGCTGGTCAGTGCCGCAAATAGAACCATGGCAAAAAACAGGGCGCCGATCACATGCCCCATCTTTCCCATCGCCGCAAATACTTTCGGAAGTGACACGAACATCAAACTCGGTCCTGATGCTTCCATTCCCTCTGTTCCCATAAAAGTAAACACTGCCGGTATGATCATGACTCCTGCCAGAAAAGCTACCACTGTATCGAAGATCTCGATCTGATTAATGGACTTAACCAGATTGGAATCATCCTTCACATAAGAACCATAGGCCACCATGATCCCCATCGCCACGCTGAGACTGAAAAAAAGCTGTCCCATGGCATCCACCAGCACTGTAAAAAATCCTTTGAGAGTGAGATTTTTAAAATTCGGAATAATATATACAAGAAACCCCTGCATTCCGGTACGTGTGGTGCCATCCTCCCCGGTACTCTGGATCGTCAGGGAAAATACCGCGATAAATACGACCAGCAGAAGTAAAAGAGGCATGATGACTTTGGAAAAAGATTCAATTCCCTTATTCACACCCCGGAATACCACAACGGCTACCAACAGCAAAAACAAAACCATAAGAATGACCGGCTGCGCCGTACTGGCAATATATCCGGTAAAATATCCATCCTCTGCCGCTGCCATCCCGTCGCCGGTCACAAAAGCAAGAAAATACTTGAGCACCCAGCCTCCGATCACACAGTAATAAGGCATAATGATAACCGGAACAAGGCTTGCCACAACTCCTAATGGTTTCCATTTCTTACTCAGCTTTCCGTAAGCAGTAAGCGGACTCTGTTTGGTCTTTCTGCCAATGGCGATCTCCGTCGTCAGCAGAGTAAACCCAAAGGTCACTGCCAGGATCAGATAGATCACCAGAAATAATCCACCGCCATCCTTCGCTGCCAGATATGGAAACCTCCATATATTTCCTAAACCCACGGCACTTCCCGCTGCTGCCAGCACAAAACCAAGTGACCCCGAAAAGGAATTTCTCTTCGCTGTTTTTTTCATCTCTTTGTCCCCTTTAAAGTTTTTCCATATTATATCATCTTTCTTTCGCTGGGACAACTATAAAAATTCTTTTATCGGATGGGAGAACCACAAAATGCGCATTTTCCCTCTTTTCCTTTTACGATCTGATTTACACCAGCACAGCTGCCACAGACACAGGACACATATTTCATCTCCTGCCCCCCTGTCTCCTGGGCATCCGGCCCCGAAGCCGGCACGGATACTTCCCCCATTGTAGATTCCGGCTTTTTATACTGCCCGGCAATAAGTATGCAATTTCTTCGCTCATCAATCACTGCATCCACAAAAAATTTTCTTTTAATCATCACATCCAGTTTTTTCTTAACGGCTTTCTCAGACTCTCCCACTGCTACCGCCAGCACCGGAATGGATCCTGTCGGGTCCGCAGATAAAAAAGCTACATATCTCTTAAAATCCTGGACACTCTGTTTCCGCTTTACACTAAATAAAATCAGAATAAAAGCCAGCACGTCCATCACAATACAAAATGGCAAAAATCCATCGGATGCCAATTCTTTCTCAAACAGAGCCATGATCGTACATACTCCAAATATTATCAGAACCATAACCCCCAATGCCATCTGAATCTTCTCAATCACAGCACTTTTAATGATCGCTGCCTTTGTAGTTTTCATCTTATGTACCTCCTGTTTTTAGGCAAAAGCCAAATTCGTTTTATTATATCATTTTTTATGCAACATAACAATTCCTAAAAATCAGTGAATGTTATAATGAATATGAAATCCAGCATTTTCTACCTCACAGCCTCATTATGTTCCTGTACATACGCCATTCTTTTTTCCTGCAGGGTCTCTATTTCTCCTTCTTTCGCTGCCCACGCATAGATTCTAATGGATTTCCAGCCGGTCACCTTGCATCCCCATCGGTTCAGTGTCATTTTTTCATTTTTGTATAGTACGTATTTTGCATCCAGCAGTGTAGCCAGCGAATCCTCCCGGTCAACCGAACTTAATGTGATATATAGCCGGTCCCCTGGTTTCACCATGTTAAACTCAATTAACTTGTCCATCTTAGGCAATGACAAATCCATTTTCTTTCGATTTACTTTTTGGATATGAGTCAAATCTACTTCTGGCTGCGGTAAACATATGTCAAATAATTTATTTGCTAAATCATCGCTTCTTTTTTGTATATCCCCATATGAATTGAAGTGAGGATACTCTTTTAATGAAATAGCGGTATTTTGTCTTCTTGAATTTTTATCTCTGTAATAGATCCGCAGATTCCCTATTCTATTTAATATATTTTGCATAAATGTATCATAATCCATCCCATCAATAACAATATGATCGGGAAAATCATGTCCATCTTTTAACACTAATACATCCTTATCTTCATCTTTAAAGTATTTATACTGTGTTGAATCGGCTTTTGGTGTTTGTACTAACAAATGATCCAGACTAAATGAATCCGTGAAAGAAGCTAATAAAGTATAAGCTTGATCATATGAAACGACCGCTTTGTTATTATTGATAGAAGTCGAATCATACAATGACAACAAGGCGATAGTAATCTTTCTATTTTGTTCATACGCATCAAGAGAATTTATATCGTCTTTCAATTTTTCAGTCGTAATCCCCTGTTTTAAATATTCAGCAGCGAGAGCATTCACAACGCTATCTTTCACCACCTTATTATTAGAATATATTTCTGCCATAATGCCAGAAAACATCGTAATAGCATCTTTACTGTCCCGGCTGCTGACCGTCAAAAACTTAATCATAAAGCTAATCGTTTCAGATACAATATCTATGACATCTTCCTTTGAAAGTTTTCCTTTCTTATATTCAATTAGTGTTCTAAGAAAAAGCGCTTTCGGATGTTTGTAGGATACATCTACAAACACCTTAAAGAAAAATCTGAATTTATTATTTTTCACAAGAGAATACGCCTTCTCAGTAGAGGAAAGCATATTATAGAACTCCACTTTTTCATACATATCATCAAGCAGCCTCTTGAACGCCTCATTCTCAGAATGGACTTTATAATAAGGGAACAAATCTCTTATACTAATAGTTTTAAAATTTTCAATCGTTATGCTTTGTCTGTAGAAACACAAAAAGGCCTTTATAAAATTGTATAAATAATCATAGAGATTATCATTTGTTTTCGTTATTAATTCTCCCCATTTATCTAAATATACAGCATAAGATGCCTCATCCAGCTTAGAAAAAATATACGTTTTTATCAAGTCGATCTGTTCAAGTTTTTTCCCCTTACTATTAATGGACTCAAACATGGAAAATACTTTATTCTCCTTACAGTTCGCTTCAATCGCTATAAACTGAACATACTGAAGAATAAAGTCGGCATAATCCAGAATCTCTGTTTTATTTGTATCGGTTACATTCTCCCTGAGACTCTGACAGATAAAAACAAAATTGCTTATGATTCGTTGATCAAACTTTGAAGCACATTGATACCTGCCGCAATAATCCAATAGTTTCTCAGGGTTGTCATAGCCTGCATTAAATAAGTCAGAAAAACACTTCTTTTCAATACTATTTAAGCTGACAACACACAACTCTTTCTTATATTCTCTGTTCACAATTTTCCACAACGAGCTCTTTACTGCATTCACAGTCAAATCAGTTTCTGGAATGCCAGCATTTCTTGCTATCGAATATACAGCAAGCAAAATTAAGGAAAATGTTGTGATCCTCTGTTGCCCATCAATAATATCATATTTTAAAATTGTTCCATTTACCTTATCATTTTTATCATATATAATAATATTCCCTGTGTAATATCCATCTTCCCTTTCATCGGACTTATATGCCTCATAGATATCTTTTAACAAAACTTCTACCTGCTCCTTATCCCATGAATATGGTCTTTGGTACACAGGAACATAATAAATCGCCTTAAACAAATTTTCCAAATTCCACATATGTGGTTCAAGTATTTTCCTTGACATTCTTTTCCTCCCTTTAGTAGTTAACTTTTTGTAAAAAACTATTTAGCATTATACTCAAAATGTTTCTTACACAGCAGACTATTTACTAATTCTACAAACTCTCTTAAATCTACTATCATTCCAATTGTTGCACTTTACATGGGCTGCTTTACACATTTGTTTCAAAAGATCTATCAACGCTTCATCCGATTTCACCCTCCTCTCCTCTGGATTATGGATAGATAAAGTATCATAAAATTTGTCGTATGCCTCTAACACTTCCTTTTCTTTATCAAATATAATTGGCACTCTATTTATTGCTCTACAAAATCCCTTGGAATATATATCAACATCCATATTTTTTTCATTTTCAAAAGCTGATATTTAAATCCAAATATATCATCAACTAATGCTTTCTTTCTCTGAATTTGTTCATTATAACTATTTATACATATTGTTATAACAGTCGCAAACACACCTGAAACAACAGCAGCAGCCAAAGTTATTATCGCTTGTTGTACCGACATTTCTATCCCCCCTCATCATTATAGCCAATTTAAAGCCTTATTCTTAATTTTTAAGTACCATTCAATTTCGTCTTTTGCAGTTTTGGCTTGTTCCAAAGAATATTGAAAAATTTCTTTTACCCGCTCTGAATTAGGTACATATCCTGCCCTGTATGATTGTTCAACCATATTAATAAATACATCTAATTCTAAAGGTACTATTACTGATTGTCCACCATAAAATGCTATGTTCATTTTATGTAATGCATAAAAATAGGCAATGCATGATTCATTAATTTTAGGAGCAATAAATAAACAATATGCCTCTTTTCCCGTTTCCTTCTTCAATTTAGCCAAATGTCTTGAGACAGGTTCTCCTTCCATCTCATATTGCTTTTGTCCAGATTGCATTGTAACTTCTACAGCTAAACCAAAATCACCATAATCACAAATTATATCTGCCATATTTCCTAATGCAGTTGACATTGGCTGCCCTCTATCATCAAATTTTAGATTCGCTTTTATATCACCACCATCAAGCATAGTCATAGCCCGCCATACATTCCATTCTAACATTAATGGTACATCATAAAATGAACTCGACTTAATATCGTCAAATGTTGTCATCACATCGTTATATTCTTTATATGCTTTTAATTCTCTCATTTGTTGTTCAAGAATCATTGTTTTTTTATTTTGAATTGCCTCGTTTAACTTATCTTTTAACTGCTCTATTGTTTTTTCTCTCAAATCCTCTGATGATTCTACAAACTTTTGAACATGATTAAGCAATCGCATTCTATTGTCGGAATATAACACTGGTAACGATGCATCAAATAAATACTCTTTATAATTTTCCTCATCATCTACAAATATTGGCTTCCTATCAATATTATTTAAAAAAAATTCAACCTCCTTTTTCTTTTCGGGCATTATCGAAAGTGAATGCCCTCTCTGAGATATCTCGACCATACCAGTTGCACGCAAATATCTAAAGCATGCATCTGTATAATCCCGTAAATTATTCGCTTTAGTCCTAACAAACTTCTCTAATGTCTGATCTTTCGATTCTCTTGTATGTGTTTTCCCATCATCTATATCATCTTCATATATCTTTTTTACTTCATTATGCAAATATTCTCCTCTAAACACTTTATAACTTGCTTTCGCATATGCTTTCATTCTTCTAAATTGCTTGATCTCTGCAATAATCTCATCAAATTTTGAAAAATGTGTCAATTGCATACCAAATATCATCAATTCATCAAAACTAACTGTTCCTAATTCATAAATCAATCGAAATATTTCTAAGTATGGTTTTACTCCAAATATGCCTTTAAACTTTACTGGCTCTTTATGATAAGGAGAAGGTAACTGAAATTTCAATAACTGCCTTAACAATACCTCTTCTGTTCTTTTTCCATCAATAAACTGCCTCCCAGGTTGTGTTATTTTTATTGTTGGTTTTAAATCAACAAATCCTAAAGCTTTAGGCGCTCGATTTATACGATCTCTCGCACTGAATGACATTTCCTTTGTGGAACCCTTTCCTTGAAAATCCTTTCCTTCAACCAATTTTTTTATAAACTCTACCTGTGTATCTGGATTCCACACTTTACCTTCAAAATACCGTTGAAGTAATTGTATCTCAGGAATCATTTTTAATGGCGTTCTCGGTGACGTTGTAAAAAATAAAGTCTTACTTTTTAAATATGTCATGTAACTCCCCCATTCTAATAATTTGTCACTATAATATGTTTTGCATCTGCCTTAAATCTATTTCTTATATTGACAGCATAAGATTTATCGTATTCTTCAACAATATATTTACCATATAATTCTTCCGTCAGAGGAGTTTTTCCAATTACTAATAAAGTTTTACAAGAAAGATTTCTAAAATCATTTGCTAATCTTCTATGCTCTTCTTCCCCAAATCCTTTTTTATAACTTTCATTTCCGTAGTCACTAAAAACACAATCATATGGAGGATCTAAGAAAATAAAATCATCATCTCTTGCCATATCAAAGATTTTTGAATAATCATAATTATAAATCTCTGTCCTCTGTAAAAGCTTAAAATGTTCATTTGTTATAAGTTTAGTATTAAAATTCTTATATCTTCCAAATGGAACATTATATTCGCCGTTTGCATTATATCTTATCATTCCTGAATATGCTGTTTTATTTATAAAAAAGTATACAACAGACTCAAGATATTCCGTATTTATCTTATGATTAAATGCATCTCGCATCAAATAATACAATGCTTCATTTTTGTTTTCAACACGTTTATTGGGATTTCCTACTTTTAACTCTTCATAAGTTTTTTGATTTCCCTCATACTCTTTTTGCAATTTATCCAATTGTTTTCTTGCCTCTGGGTACTTCTCTTTCATTTCTATGTAAAAATTATATAATCTGCAATTAATATCATTTATGATTGCTTCTTCCGGCTGAAGATAAAAATATAATGCACCCCCACCAAAAAAAGGTTCTATATATCTCGAATATTTTTTTGGAATATTATTTATGAAATGTACTATCTCTTTCGATTTTCCACCTCTATACTTGATCATCGGATTCATATATATTCCCCCCTTAAAATGTGTAAATAACACCAATGCTATTATACTATAATCCATGATTTTTTTCTATGCAAAATAATTTAATAAACCAAAGTAATTACAAAACCCCTATAAACACAGACGTCTATAGGGGTTTTTCTTATTTCTGAATATTCCATTAAATTATCTCTTACTAAACTGCGGAGCTCTACGTGCCTTCTTGAGACCGTATTTCTTACGCTCTTTCATTCGAGGATCACGAGTGAGGAATCCAGCTTTCTTCAAAGTAGGTCTCAGGTCAAGATCATATCTGTTCAATGCTCTTGCGATACCGTGACGGATCGCGCCGGCCTGACCTGTAAAACCACCGCCTTTAACATTTACAAGTACATCGAACTTATCTGCCATGTTTGTAGCTTCCAGTGGCTGACGAACGATGATTTTCAATGTCTCAAGACCAAAATAATCGTCCATGTCCTTTTTATTGATCGTAACTTTGCCGCTTCCTGGCAT
>JAAVZE010000074.1 GCA_022791495.1 Eubacterium sp. | reverse complement strand
GTCTCTGTAGTCATAACATCCACACCGATACGGTAATCCACACTCAGATTGTCAATGCCGTCACCGATAAATTCCATTACTTTATTATTTACATAACCATTTTCAAATACCGCGCCAATAATGGCAAGGGCGATATCCTGAGGACCCACTCCTTTTTGCGGCTTTCCTGTCAGGTGGATGGCTACCACTCCCGGCATCGGGATGTCATAGGTCTGCTCCAGAAGCTGTTTTACAATCTCCGGACCGCCTTCGCCCATAGCCATGGTTCCCAATGCACCATATCTTGTATGGCTGTCGGAACCAAGAATCATTTTTCCGCCTCCAGCGAGCATTTCCCTGGCAAACTGATGAATCACGGCCTGATGAGGAGGCACATAGATTCCGCCGTATTTCTTAGCACAGGAAAGACCGAACACGTGATCATCCTCATTGATCGTTCCTCCCACTGCACAGAGACTGTTGTGGCAGTTCGTCAGCACATAGGGCACCGGAAATTTCTCCAGCCCCGAAGCTCTTGCTGTCTGTAGAATTCCAACAAAAGTAATATCATGAGAAGTTAATTTGTCAAATTTTATTTTAAGCTGCTGCATATTGTCCGATGTATTATGTGCATTTAAAATGCGGTATGCCATCGTCCCTTTTGCAGCCCCCTGCTTGTCTGTTTTTACGCCTGTCCTGCTTTCCACAGCAGCGGCTGCTTCACTGCCATCGGGAATCAGTTCATTTCCGTTGACAAGATATGCTCCGCCGTCATATAACTTTATCATCTTATCTCTCCTTTCAAAATGCGTTCCTATATTCATCCATCTCGATTCAATATTATACTTCTTATCCTTTTATTTTGCAAATAAAATTTAAAAATACGACAACTCAGAAAAACAATATTGTAATTTATTATAATATGTTGTACAATATTTAAGATACTGGAGATACTGGACAAACATGAGAAAGAAGCCCTGACAGAGCAGATTCTTCATGTTTTAGAATTGCGTAGAGCACCATTGAAGCGAAGCAATTCGTGGTAAAAATCAATGTTACAGAACCGTTTTAGCTAACGGAGTGAGGTATTTTATGCGACATATTATGAATGCTCTGGATCTGTCGGTAGAGGAACTGGACGAACTGATCCACCTTGCTGAACAGATTATGGAAACACCGGAAAAATATACCGAATGTTGTAAAGGAAAAAAGCTTGCAACCTGCTTTTACGAACCAAGCACACGAACAAGACTTAGTTTTGAAGCCGCTATGCTGAATCTTGGCGGCAGTGTCCTTGGTTTTTCTTCTGCCGATTCGAGCTCTGCTTCCAAAGGAGAAAGCGTGGCAGATACCATCCGTGTCATCTCTTCCTATGCAGATATCTGTGCTATGAGACACCCCAAAGAAGGAGCTCCCCTCGTGGCATCCATGTACTCTTCCATCCCTGTCATCAATGCCGGGGACGGTGGGCACAATCATCCGACCCAGACACTTACCGATCTGCTTACCATCAAAAATCTCAAGGGACATTTTGACCACCTGAAAATTGGTTTTTGCGGCGACTTAAAATTTGGCCGCACCGTGCACTCCCTGATCGACGCCATGGTACGTTATCCAGGAGTAGAATTTGTGCTGATCTCCCCTCCTGAATTAAAGATCCCGGATTATCTGCGGAAAGAAACCCTGGATGAAAATCATATTCCATACCAGGAAGTCAGCGATCTGGACGCCGTTATCGGAGATCTGGATATCCTGTACATGACCAGAGTACAAAGGGAACGTTTCTTTAATGAAGAAGATTATATCCGTCTGAAAGATAGCTTTATTCTGGACACCTCCAAAATGAAGCTGGCACAGGAAGACATGCTGGTACTCCATCCGCTTCCCAGGGTAAATGAGATTTCTACTGAAGTAGACAACGATCCCCGGGCAGTATATTTTAAACAGGCCCAATATGGTGTATATATACGAATGGCACTGATCCTGACTCTGCTTGAGATCAAGATCTGACACAGAAATTTTCACATATCATCGACTGGAGGTAAAACTATATGTTAAATATCGGCGGACTGAACCAGGGTGTCGTGATTGACCATATCAAAGCGGGACATGCCATGGAGATCTATCAATACCTGAATCTGGAAAAACTGGACTGCAGCGTGGCAATCATAAAAAATGCCAAAAGCAATAAAATGGGGAAAAAGGACATTATAAAAATAGAAGGTCCCCTCCGGGTAGACCTGGATATTCTCGGGGTTCTGGACGAACACATAACGATCAATATCATAGAGAATGATAAAATCGTGGAAAAACGGACGCTGACACTGCCGGATATCGTCACGAACATTATAAAATGTAAAAACCCCCGGTGCATCACATCCATCGAACAGGAGCTGCCCCACCGTTTTAAACTCACAGACAAAAAGAACCGGATCTACCGCTGTCTTTACTGTGAGCAAAAATTCAAAGGGCAGTTTAAATAACTTACAAGAAATATCATATCAAAGACGCAGAGACGGCAAACTGTGAGTTTATCCCACAAGTTCACCGGCTCTGCGTCTTTGTGTCCGTCTCTCTGATAACAGACATATTCATTCGATTTTAATGATACCACTTCATAAATCTGATCGTACGGAAAATTTCCTCCCGCATATTATGAATTCACTGTCCATTTTCTCCCGACGTTTATCTTTTCCTTTTCCATAAATACTTGAAATAAATCAATATTTAGTCGATTACAAAGTGAAAGCAGGACAATAAATAAATCCGCAGCCTCATTTTCTACTGTATCATAATTAGAAAGTCTTTCTTCATCGACAGACATGCCTTTAGCATGTTTTCTTACAGCCTTTGCCAGTTCACCTGCTTCCTCCAGAAGCAGCAGCATACACGACTGCACAGATTCATCTGCAAATCCCCGTAATTCAATCACTTTCTTGATATATAACTGAATATCAGAAAGACGTGCGTTTTCATTTAAATCATCAAATAATTCCTGTTGTGTCATCTCATACCTCCATATCGATTCAATCATCTCTCTACTTGATCACATAAAGCATTAAGATATTTCTTAATAAATTCGTCCTTACGTTTTGAGTTATACTGCATAATAAAGCGCGGATGTTCTAAAGGAAGAATTTTGCCAAAAAATCTATGTTTTTCATTAATCCTGGACAGAAACTTATAATTTTCTCCACTCCCAATACAATAGCATACTGAGACATCAATGCCAAAAGCAATTTGACTTCGTAATGCCTCCACGATAAAAGAATACAAAAAATCCCGTAGTTTTTCATTTTCATAGTAATTGCAATTAATCTCACGGCCCTTCAAATTTGTTTTTACTATTCCCAGGGGGCAGACAAAATTCATATAAAAATCTTGATAAAATTTCCCTCGCCCACCGTACTCAGCAATAACATCAGATAAAAATCCAGTGGAAGACTTATTAACATAATATTTTTCAATACGAATTCCCGCCTCCCGCTGCAGGTAAAAGGCATCTTCAAAAGGAATTCCCGTTATAGCCGAACCCCGGCGTGCCGGTGAACTCCCAAGTATAAGACGGCGTGTATGACTATCATCATAATATTTTCCATAAAACACCTTGGAAATTTCCATGATCTCTTCCTTATTTTCCTCCCGAAATGGATTGATGATCTTAAAACCGTCGGGCAGATCAAGTGATTTTGATGAAAGGTCTTCATTAAAAAGTAATATTTTTTCAGCAAAAGACAATCCTTCACTCATTATAAATCATTCCTCCCCTTTTGTAAACTTTCACTCTTTTTTTCCAAAATGATAAGAAACATTTCATGCCTTAGAAGAACTTCGCACCTTTCTCACTTTATTTTCGCGTAAATAAAATCTCCAAACTGTGTAAACTTATCTTGCATCAGTTTGGAGATTTACTCATACTTTAGAATAGTTTCCTATGTACGCATTATTTCTTTAATCTAAAAATTCTACGGAACCATTGTCAATGTGGTATACCGCACCACATACTTTTAATCCATCCTTATCCTCATCCTGAATACCAAGGCTTTCTTTTATAATGGACACGCTTCTTTCAACATTTAAGCAGCATGCGCGGTATTCATCTTTTTCCCCACCGATCGCCTTGCGGATCTCATCTGTGATAAACTTGGTATAGCCGTCTGGCTCCTGGTGAAGCGCTGCACCGACAGCGCCACAATGGCTGTGTCCCAGCACGACTACCAGTTTGGTTCCAAGGTGGCCTGCCGCATACTCCACACTGCCCAGCTGGTGGTTATCCATAACATTTCCAGCCACACGAATGACAAATAACTCACCGATTCCTGCGCAGAAAATACTTTCAGGAATAACCCTGGAATCTGAACATGTTATCACAATAGCGTAAGGGCTCTGTCCCTCATCACAAGTAACCTGCCTGATCTGTGGAGATACATCTCCAGGATTTGTCATCGCTGTCAGATAACGCTTATTTCCCTCGATCAGTTTTTCCATTGCCTCCGCTGCTGTCACCTTTTGTTCCTGCATAAATACTATCCTCCATTTCCGTCCCGCGAATCCGGCGTCCACACCACGCCTGATACTTCACCGGACTCCTTCGTTATGAGCAGATTATAACATATTTTTAGGGATAATTCAATGTCGTTCCTCAAATCTCATACCCCAGTGCCCTCAGCATTTTCAAATCCTTATCTATGGATATTCCCATCGTGGTCAGAAAATCTCCGCTGATGACAGCATTTGCCCCGGACATGAAGCAGGATCTTCCCTTATCCGGCAGGTATTCCCTCCCGGCTGCAAGGCGGATAAATACATCCGGAAGGGCAAACCGCAGCAGGGCAATCGTTCTCCGTATCTCATCTTCCCGGAGAGGTTCTGCACCTTCAAAAGGGGTTCCCGTAGCTGGATCCAGCAGATTTACTGGTACCGAATCCACCCCCAGCTCCCGTTCATTTACTGCCAGTTCAATACGATCCTCCAACGTCTCACCGATACCGAAGAGCCCGCCGCTGCATACGGCAAGGCCCACCTCTTTCGCCGCCCGGATCGTAGCTTTTTTCTCCTCATATGTGTGGGTAGTACAAATTCTTTCAAAATAAGTTTCTGAACTTTCCAGGTTATTATGTATCATCTGCATTCCTGCAGCCTTCAATTTTTCCAGATCTTCCTTCCCCAGCAGTCCCAGGGAACCACAGAGACGCAAACTGGTTTTCTGTCGAATGAGGCGCAGGGAATGGCAGAGCTTTTCCACATCTTCACTGGGCAGAACCCTTCCCGAAGAAACGATCCCATATGCCATCATTCCCCGGCTGTCCTTTTTCATGGCATCTTCCAGCAGTTTTTCTGTTCCCAGAAGAGAAAAGCGCGGAACTTCCCGACAGGAGGGATTGGCTCCCGACTGGGCACAGAATCTGCAGTCTTCCGAACAGGGACCTCCTCTGGCACTGATCACAGCACAAAGATCGAAGGCATTTCCGCAAAAATGCCTCCGGATCTCATCGGCAGCCTGGCAGAGCTCATCCAGAGGTTCCTCTGCCAGACTCATAATCTCCATTTTAGAGCATGCGCCGCCCTGATATAGTTTCTTTTGTAATTCCCTTATTCTGCTCATATTGATTCATCACCTTTACTAACGGTCCCGCCATAAGACTCGCCACCACACATTTCACCGCATCCAACGGAAGAAATGGCGCACAGCCGGTCAAAAACGCTGCCTTCAGAGGCAGACCTGTCACTGCCACCATCCAGATCATGGCAAAAAGATACATCACTGGTATACCGATGCCGATCGTAGTCAACAGGTATCTTGGTATGCTGTACATTTTACCTCTTAACAGAGAAATCAGAACCACAGCTGCCAGAAAACCTATAAAAAATCCGCCGGTTGGTCCCATGAGATAGGCCACTCCGCCCTTTCCCCCATTTGCCACCGGTACCCCTGCCGCACAGAGCAGTATGTACACCAGGATAGATATGCCCGCTTCCAGCGGAGAAAGCAGCAGGGCGATAAGATTTACCGCCAGTGTCTGAAGACTGATGGAAGCCACGGCAAAAGGCATGGGAATGACAATGTAGGATGCCACGATAAGAAATGCCGTCATCAAGGTAATCTTTGTGATCATTAACGTTCTTTTAGAAATATTCATAATGTAAACCTCTTTTTTTTACAAGTTGACATTATAATACCATGGCATCGAAAAAATGTCAACCTATCACACTAAATAAGTTGACATTTTCATTTTTTAATCTATTCATTTAAAACAAACCTGTGATCTTTCCCTCTTCGTCCACATCGATGCGCTCAGCCGCTGGAACTTTCGGAAGCCCTGGCATCGTCATAACCGTTCCAGTGATCGCTACTACAAAACCGGCTCCCGCCGATACATACACATCGCGGATGTGGATGGAAAAATCTCTGGGGCGTCCAAGCAGTGTGGGATCGTCTGACAGAGAATACTGGTTTTTCGCCATACAAACCGGCATCTTTCCAAATCCCAGAGCCTCCAGACGATCGATCTGAGTCTGTACCGCCTTGTCGTACACGACCTCTTTCGCCCCATAGATCTCTTTCGCCACCTTCTCCATCTTCTCCCGCAGGGAAAGGGAATCATCATACAGGCACTGGAAATGACTTTCCTCTGTCTCGACGGTCTCTACAACCGTCTTCGCCAGCTCAATTCCACCCTCGCCGCCCTTTTCCCAGACCTGGGACAGCGCAAAGCGGCAGCCTCTTTCTTCGCAGAATTTTTTCACATATTCCAGCTCTGCCTCGGTGTCAGTCACAAATTGATTCAGAGTGACCACGCAGGGGACTTTATATTTTGCCACATTTTCAATGTGTTTTTCCAGATTGACAATTCCCTTTTTCAGAGCTTCCAGATTTTCCTGTCCAAGATCTGTCTTCACAACGCCGCCATTATACTTGAGAGCACGTACAGTGGCAACCAGAACCACCGCATCCGGATGGAAACCTCCCATCCGGCACTTGATATCAAAAAACTTCTCAGCGCCGAGATCTGCGCCAAACCCAGCCTCGGTAATCGTATAATCCGCCAGTTTTAATGCCGTCTTCGTTCCCCGCATACTATTGCAGCCATGGGCGATATTGGCAAAAGGTCCGCCATGGACGATGGCCGGTGTGTGCTCCAGCGTCTGGATCAGGTTGGGCTTCAATGCCTCTTTAAGAAGTGCCGCCATAGCGCCTACTGCATTCAGCTCCTTTGCCGTCACCGGTTCCCCCTCATAATTGTAAGCAACGATAATACGTCCAAGCCGCTCTTTCAGATCCCTCATATTTTCCGCCAGACAGAGAATCGCCATGATCTCCGAGGCCACCGTGATAATGAAATGATCTTCTCTGGTGACGCCGTCCACTTTTCTTCCGAGACCAACGGTAATATTCCGGAGCACCCGGTCATTCATATCCTCACAGCGCTTCCAGACAATCTGCTTCGTGTCGATCCCCAGGACGTTCCCCTGATGAATGTGGTTATCCAGCATAGCTGCCAGCAGGTTATTGGCGGAGGTAATGGCGTGAAAATCTCCGGTAAAATGAAGATTCAGCTCATCCATCGGAACCACCTGGGCATAACCGCCTCCAGCTGCTCCCCCCTTAATACCAAAACACGGACCAAGGGATGGTTCCCTCAATGCGATAACTGCTTTCTTCCCCAGCTTATCCATCGCCTGGCCAAGACCGACGGTGGTGGTCGTCTTTCCCTCTCCTGCCGGGGTAGGATTGATGGCCGTCACCAGGATCAGCCTGCCGTCCTTTCTGTCCTTGATCTTATCCCAAAGATCGTCTGTCAGTTTCGCCTTATATTTTCCATAAAGGTCCAGATCCTCTTCCTGGATATCTAGTTTTTTCGCAACTTCCTGAATCGGCTGAAGTTCTGCTTCCAAAGCAATCTCAATATCTGATTTCATCTTACCTCTCCTTCTGGTGATATCGTTGAACGGAGCCATAAGGCAGCTCCATTTTCTACCAACAAAGTTACAACATAAGTATACCACATTATCATAATAACTCAACCGTCAAAATGCAGGTAGATTAGTAAACATAAATTAAGTCCTTGGTAATTTTCCTTCCAGAATATACCGGAGATATTCCTTGACGATATCCAGCTCCGGGGCACACTGGTACAACATCCTGGCTCCCGCCACATCCTCGATCTCATTAAGGATCAGCCGTCTCCTGCCATCTACGATAAAATCGATACCCGCCATGCCAAACTCCATCCCATCCAGGACAGATTTCACAATGCGGACCTCCTGGCTGGAAAGCTCATACCGGCACACCTCTCCCCCCAGAGAAAAGTTCGCGCGAAAATCCCCGGAAGAACTCCGCAGCACCGCTGCAAAGATCTTCTTTCCCACCACATAAACTCTCACATCCCGGCTCAGTCTGTTCTCTGCCAAAGATCCGCTGCTGATCATCGGCTGCAGCACAAAATCATGCCCTCCGATCCCAGCCAGGACTTTTCTTTTGTCCTCCCCGATGGAAAACACCTGCGTTCCCCCGTGGCCATCCACCGATTTTACGACAAAATCAGTGGCGGAGCAGATCAGTTCCTGTTCCTCCCGTTCAAAGGAACTACTGTAAAAAAACTGGTTTTTAAACAGGCAGATAAGCTCCTGAGACTTTTGTGAGAGGATGACCGGAAGCTCTTTTCCGGAAAAGGTCAGAGAAGGTACCGACAGCACCCGGTCCTTAAAATACTCCAGAGTCCGCCCCTTGTGATTGCAGACATAACTGACCTGATACGAATTGAAGACCGGGATTCCTGCCTGCTCCAGCATCTGGTTGATCTCCGGGCAAATGGTACGCACAAGAGCACATACCGGCATTTTACCGTCCTGGAGGCGTCGGGGCAGGGTTTCAGCCAGCACCGGCTCCACCCGGGTCTCATAGGTGCGGCACCGCTCCCGGTACATCTGAATATAAGAAGCATTTCGCTCCATTCCTTCTCTGTCATAGATCATCCATAATTCCATATCGCTTCTTCCTAAACCTCCAGACCGCTTTCAGCGGCAGCACCATTAACATAAACCGGTTACTCCGGAAGAGATATACTCCATAATATAATCTGCTGTATTTACCCCGGTGCAGTCATAGAGATTTTTAAAATGGGCATTGGAGTTTACCTCACACACCAAAAAGCCATCTTCTGTAAACAAAAGATCCACCCCGGCAAAGTCACAGCCTGCCGCCTGAGCTGCCCGGACTGCTAAATGGCATGCAGCCTCCTCTGGCTCGTACCTCTCCATATGGCCTCCACTGGTGATATTGGCACGGAAATCATTGTCTGAATAACGCCGTATTGCCGCCACCACCTGATCTCCTACCACCTGCAGCCGCACATCCTGACCGCGGCTGGCAGAGATATACTGCTGAAGAAGGAACGGTTTGCTTTCGATAACTTTCAAAATATGTTCCAGATCCTCACGGTTTTCTGCCATATAGACCTGTTCCCCAAAGGAACCAAAAGCTTCCTTGGCGATCAGGGGATATCCCACCCCTCCTTCCAGGCTGTCCAAAAAATCTAATGACGGAAATCCTACATTCTCATAAGTCATAGGACCAGAGATGGTTCTGGGAATCGGAATCCCTGCTTCCAGCAGAGCGAGATAGGTTTTCCTTTTATCGTCACAAACTTCAATGGCACGGCTGCTGTTATACACTGGAATTCCTGATAACTCCAGATATCTGGCAAGGATCACATCCTTATCCCAGAACAGCACGAAATCCGGTCTGGAAACAGCAGGATCCAGTTCAAAGATTCCGGTATAAATCTCTGTATTGGATCTCACTTCCAGGCAGATCCCTTTTCTTTCTGCCGCCGCCACAAACATTCTGGTCAGTTCCGTGAATTTACCGGTGCAGAGAAACCCATTTACCACAAGCCATCCACTCAAAGGTATCCTCCCTCTCATCCCTCTGTTTCCAGATAATTCTCAAACTGTTCCATGGACATAAGGATCGTCCTCGGCTTCGTTCCTTCCTCCGGTCCTACCACACCGGCATCACAGAGCTGATCCATAATCCGGGCGGCGCGGTTAAAGCCGATGCGGAATACCCTCTGGAGCATCCCAATGGATGCCTTATCCTTTTCAATGATAAAGCGGCCCACTTCCACAAAAAGCTCGTCTCTTTCATTTCCCCCTGGTGCCCCCCCGGCGGCTCCTGTCTTGCCACCCACCGGATTTGCCTCGATATGTTTCGTGATCTCTTCATTATAGGATGCTGACTGCTGTTGTTTCAGGAATGCCACCACATCATCCCGCTCCTCATCGGATACAAAGGCACCCTGGATACGCACAGGTTTGGGATAATCCTGGGGCGCAAAAAGCATATCTCCATTTCCCAGAAGCTTCTCTGCCCCGGCACTGTCAATGATGGTCCGGGAATCAATGGCAGATGACACCGATAGAGCGATACGGGAGGGAATATTTGCCTTAATCAGACCGGTAATGACATTGACAGAAGGCCTCTGGGTCGCCAGTACCAGATGGATCCCTGCCGCTCTCGCCAGCTGCGCAAGACGGCAGACCGCATCTTCGACCTCTCCCGGCGCTACCATCATCAGATCGGCAAACTCGTCCACGATAATAACGATCTGACACATCTTTTCATAGGTATTCTCTTCGTTGTATTTGAGACCGGCTATCTTTTTGTTATAACTCTTGATATCCCGGACCCCCAGTTCTGCAAATTTGTTGTAGCGCACTGTCATCTCCTGCACCGCCCAGTTTAGCGCCGCAGAAGCTTTCTTCGGATCCGTCACCACCGGGATCATCAGATGAGGGATATCCGCATAGGCTGTCAGTTCCACCATCTTCGGATCCACCATGATAAATTTGACGTCATTGGGATCCGCCTTATAAATAATACTCATGATCAGCGTATTGATACACACCGATTTACCAGAGCCCGTCGCCCCTGCCACAAGCATATGGGGCATTTTGGCAATATCTGTGACAATGGTTTTTCCACTGATATCTTTTCCCACAGCAAAGGACACATTGGACTTAGCGCTTTGAAATTCCCTGCTCTCCAGCAGTTCGCGAAGAGTCACCATATTCCGTTTAGCATTCGGCACTTCGATGCCCACCGCTGCTTTGCCGGGGATCGGTGCCTCGATCCTTATGTCCGAAGCCGCCAGGCTCAGCTTGATATCATCCGCAAGTCTGGTGATGCTGCTCACCTTTACTCCCTGCTCTGGCACCAGCTCATACCGGGTCACACTCGGTCCGCAGCTCACATCTCCCATCTTCACCTTGACGCCAAAACTCTCTAATGTTCCCTGAAGTTTGGCTGCTGTGTCGATCAGATCCTTATCACTGAGACCTTTGTTCCCCGCCTTGGGCTGGGAGAGCAGATCCAGGGAAGGAAATACATACGCACTTTCCTTTTTGGATTCTGGTTTCTTGATCTCTTCCTCGATCTGCTGAATCTGCGCTTTGGGATCCTCCGTTTTAGACTCATTCGTCTTGGACTCCCTGATATTTGATTCCCTGTTTTCCAAGTTCTGATCCGCCTTTTGATTTCCAAACTTTGTATCAAGTTCTTCCTGATACACCGGGCTTTCAGTAGATGCTGGTGTGCTTCCACGAATAATAGATATATTAGGGCGTTCCTTCTCCTCCGGAACCGCATCTGCCTTCGGTTCTTCCTTTGCCGGTTCTTTCTCTTCCTGTACTTCCAGCTCCGGCTCCACCGGCAGCATCTGCGCCTTCTTCCGCTTTCGTTTTGTCTCTTTTTCTTTCTTCTTTTCAAAGGTGTGCACCTTCATCTGCCGCTGCGCCGGCGCTTCCTCATGCTCTTCGTAATCCTCGTAATCTATGTAGTCTTTTTTCGTTGACTTTTCTTCATAGAGATCACGGATCGCCGCAAAGATCAGTTTCCTCGTGATGAGCATCACAAAAAGCAGAGTCAGTCCAAGTATGATCACCAGCGAACCAGCTCTTCCTGCCAGAAGTGTCAAAAGGTACGAAAGTATCCCTCCCAATAACCCGCCACCGGTCCGCTCACTGCTGCAGAACCTGAATACTTCGATCAATCCCTCTGCCTTGCTGTCGATCACCCACTGGAAAATACCACAAAGACATATGTACAATCCCGCACTGTATATAATCTTACGTTTCAGCTCGGAATTGTCCGGGTTGGATATAAAAAAACCACTTGCCACCAGAAGGCAGATCGGAAAAATATAAGAAACAGCACCAAAAAGCCCAAACAGCAGTCCGCTTAGGAGCCTTCCCCCGGCACCACACAAATCAAACAGACTTAGCAGTGACAAGA
Source organism: Eubacterium sp. (assembly GCA_022791495.1). Classification (GTDB taxonomy): domain Bacteria; phylum Bacillota; class Clostridia; order Lachnospirales; family Lachnospiraceae; genus Eubacterium_F. The sequence goes on along the minus strand of JAAVZE010000074.1, from coordinate 42,799 downwards.
TGGAAAATACGATGATCACCAAAAGTATAATCTCTCTTGCCAGAGGAGACGCATCCTGAACTTTTTTCACAGGTTTTCTCTTCTTATTTGCCATTTTTCTTCAAACCTTTCCCTCTCTTTCAACGCCGCTTCTCAGGCGTGAATCACTTTTTTCAGATAAGCCAGTGCAGAAGAGAGGTTGCCAACTTCGTTTACCAGCTTCTCTTCCACCGCCTCTTTTCCCACAAGAACCGTTCCAAGATCTTTGGAAAGCATGCAGGTATTCATCATAAGCTCTTCGATCCGTTCTTTTTTCGCCTCACAGTTCCGCACAATAAAATCAATGATTCGGTCCTGGATCTGCTGAAACTGTCCATAGGTCTGAGGAGCCCCGATCACCATGCCACTCATGCGTACCGGATGTATGATCATCGTCGCGCTGGGCACAATAAAAGAATGATCGGTAGCCGTTGCCAGAGGTACACCGATGGAATGGCTGTCACCAATAATCAGCGACACCGTCGGCTTGCTCAGACCGGCGATCATCTCCGCCAGCGCAAGGCCGCAGGACACATCCCCGCCTACGGTATTGACCAAAAATAGAATTCCCTTGACTTCCTCGTCGTGCTCTGCAGTCGCCAATAGAGGAAGCAGATGTTCGTATTTTGTAGATTTTGTATTTTCTGAGACGCACTCATGTCCCTCGATTTCTCCGATGATAGATAACAGCTGGATCCCGCCCAGCTGGCATTGTCCGTATTCTTTGATATTTTCTGTTCCCATGTCACACACACCTTTTCTGATTATTACAGGCAGATCAGACTTGCCTGCCGGAGCCGATGGCCCTCGGCCTACTCATAGTGTGACATTTATTCTAATCTTTATACGTCCTTTTCGGGATCATAACCAGCTGGCTCTGTCTGGCCAGTCAGATGATGCTGCCTGGCTGCAGACTCTGATACCATTTTTTTCTCCGGTCCTGTTTTACCGGAAATTCCCTGCGCAGCTGCCGCTGTCTCCGGACATCCACCTCACACAAAAGACAATCGTCTCCTGGCCCGGTGGTGATCCGTTGACATGGAATCTGATTTCCTTCACAGTCATATGCCTCACTGGAATCCACATACTCGATTCCACCGCCCCAGCCTTTGCGGTTCACTCCCAAAACTACGGACTGGTTTTCTATAGCCCTTGCCGGAAGCAGACAGTGCCAGTGATGAATCCGTTCTCTGGGCCAGTTGGCGATCACCGCCAGCACCTCACAATCCTCACTGGCTGCCTGAAAGATCTCTGGAAACCGCAGATCGTAACAGATAAAAAGCCCTATGCGGATGCCCTCCAGTTCTGCCGAGACCAGCTGGCTTCCAGAAATATAAAAACGATCCTCTCCACCATAGGAAAAAGGATGTATTTTGGTGTAATCCGCAATGATCTTTCCTTTATCAGCCACCACAAAATGGTTCGTACCCATCTCTTTTTCCTGGTGGATATAGCCAAATCCCACTGCCATCCCATACTGTTTTGACTGCTCCAGAAAAAAAGCCACCGTAGGACAGTGCTGACACCGGCCTTCGGTCTCTCCACACCCCTGAACATCCATGGTAAAACCAGTCAGGGTCATCTCTGGAAAAAGGATAAGGCGAGCCCCAGATTCCGAGGCCCGCTTTATCAGTTCTGTACACTTTTCCCGGTTCACAGACTTATTCTCCCACGCTGTGTCCATGCTGGTAAGTGCTATTTTCATAAATGGATCAGGCATTTTCTTTGAGATCTTTCATGCTGAAAGAGATTCTGCCCATCTTATCTTTTCCAAGGCAGACAACTTTTACTTTGTCGCCCAGTGTCAGTTCATCTTCTACATGATTGATCCTTCTCCTGCAGATATTAGAAATATGAACCATACCTTCTTTGCCAGGAGCAAATTCGATGAAAGCACCAAAGTCTTTGATACTTACTACGGTTCCCTCCAAAACTTGTCCCTTCTCAAAATCTGTCACGATGATCTGAATCAGGCGGAGAGCTTCATCCATCATTGCTTTGTCGGTACCACATACCGATACGGCACCGTCATCGGTAATATCAATCTTCACGCCAGTGCGCTCAATCAGCGTATTGATGGTCTTTCCTCTCTGTCCGACCACGTCACCGATCTTCGCCGGGTCAATCATGATCTGCTTGATCTTTGGAGCAAATTCATTCACTTCCTTGCGCGGCTCTGCAATGGCTTTTTTCATAACTTCATCAAGAATATAAGTTCTCGCCTCTTTGGTACGACGGATCGCACCTTCCACGATCTCACGGGTAAGGCCGTGGATCTTAATATCCATCTGGATGGCTGTGATTCCCTTATGAGTACCAGCAACCTTAAAGTCCATATCGCCAAAGAAATCCTCCAGTCCCTGGATATCCGTAAGGATCAGATAGTCATCATCGGAATCTCCGGTCACCAGACCTACAGAAATACCCGCTACCGGCGCTTTGATCGGCACACCTGCCGCCATCAGTGACAGCGTGGAGGCACAAATACTTCCCTGGGAAGTAGAACCATTGGACTCCATAATCTCCGATACCGTACGGATGGTATAAGGGAATTCTTCCTCGGAAGGAATTACCGGCACAAGGGCTCTCTCTGCCAGCGCTCCATGTCCAATCTCACGGCGTCCTGGACCTCTGCTCGGTCTTGTCTCACCTACTGAATAGGATGGGAAATTATAATGATGAATGTATCTCTTAGATGTAATATGCTCGTCCAGTCCATCCAGCTTTTGTCTTTCAACCAACGGCGCCAGCGTCGTCACATTGAGTACCTGTGTCTGTCCTCTGGAGAACAATCCAGAACCATGAACAGTAGGAAGTACATCGATCTCTGCCGCCAGAGGACGGATCTGCGTCACCTCGCGGCCATCCGGACGTTTGTGGTCCTTAAGGATCATCTTGCGGACGGTCTTCTTCTGGAATTTATATACAGCCTCATCAATCAGTTCCATCCACTCCGGATGCGCTTCTTCATAACGCTCCTCCAGCTGATCCTTGATCTTGCGTATATTTTCCTCACGAACCTGTTTTACATCCGTAAACACAGCCTCTTCCATCGCCTCTGGAGTAACAAAGGAAACCATATCCTCATACATATCCTCTGGTATGTCAAAATGCTCATACTCGTGTTTTTCTTTTCCGCACTCAGCAACAATCTTATCAAAGAATTCGATAATCTGCCCATTTACTTCGTGAGCCTTATAGATTGCTTCGATCATAAGGTCCTCTGGCACTTCATTGGCACCTGCCTCGATCATGATCACCTTTTCTCTCGTGGATGCCACAGTAAGGGCAAGATCAGAAACCTGTCTCTGCTCCGAAGTCGGATTTATCACCAGCTCGCCGTCCACCAAACCAATCTGTGTCGCTGCTGTCGGCCCGTCAAAAGGAATATCGGAAATACATGTGGCAAGAGCGGAACCAAGCATCGCTGTGAGCTCCGGACTGCAGTCCTGATCCACACACATCACCAGATTTTCAAGGGTTACATCATTCCGGTAATCCTTCGGAAACAGCGGCCGCATCGGACGGTCGATCACACGGCAGGTCAAAATCGCGTTGTCGGAAGGTTTTCCCTCCCGTCTTGTAAATCCGCCGGGAATCTTTCCCACAGAATACATCTTCTCATTATATTCCACGCTGAGCGGGAAAAAATCAATCCCCTCTCTCGGTTTTTCCGATGCTGTCGCCGTTGATAAAACAACGGTATTTCCATAATGCATAAATGCCGCACCATTCGCCTGGGCAGCTACTCTTCCAATATCCACAGAAAGAGTTCTTCCCCCAAGCTCCATTGAAAATGTCTTGTACATATTTTTTTCTCCTTACATTCTTATTTAAACTAGAGATTCCGAAACAACTGAAAAACACATTATCCGTCCTCTCAGATAATGCACTTTTCAGAAGTCTCGGACAAATCTCTATATTTTTTTACACATACATATTAAGTATAACATAATATCTTCGTAAAGGAAACATTTTTTTAATATTACGCTTATGAGGCCCTGAAACTTTGCCATCACACCATCTTTTTCGCCGGATAACTGATATCCTCCCCGTCCCACAGCAGAACTTCATCATGGAAGAACGGCACCCGCATCAATCCTGCGCCAAACAGATATGCCCGGTCTCTCTCTGCAATCTCATCCAGACGCATCCATTTGACTGCTACGATGGACTGTTCCTCCGGGGAAAGTTCCGGATCCAGTCCCTTCACTGCTGCTGCCTCTTCCGGAATCTCTACCAGAAACGTATAGACCCGGCTTTCGAGATCCGGTTTATACTCGATGGTCAGCGGTCTCAGGATCCTTCCCTGTACATTGCACTCCTCTGCAAGTTCCCGCAGCGCCGCCTGTTCCGGCGTCTCTCCTTCTTCAATTCCTCCACCGGGAAGATTATAAAAATCCCGTCCAAACAATTCATGCTCTACGAGAAGAATCCGGTCTCCCCGAATCACCATGGACTGACTTCTATCTCTTTTCATAGGCCACCTCCGTCACTTTTACAATAAACCCGACATACCGCCTTCGGCGGCACCATCGTTATAAAAGTCGATTGCTTCGTGCATACTGCACTCCCGCAATCGCTGCCGGCATTCGTACTTTCGTGCTGTCGCCCTGCGTACTCATACCGTCCTGCCCGTCCAATGACCATATGGCTGTGCGTGTAAACACGCTCATCCACATGGTCGCTGTCCGGAACTTTCACAGTAAATAGACAAAAATGATAGTTGCAGCTATAGAATCCATTGGCCACACCTATCATTTTCTACTGCTCTGCCGAGCAAACAATTCTTACTTTCTCAGACCAAGTCTTGCGATCAGGGCACGATACCCCTCCAGATCTGTTTTTTTGAGATAATCCAGAAGACCGCGTCTCTTACCTACCATTTTCAAAAGACCTCTTCTTGAGTGATGGTCTTTCTTGTTCTCCTTCAAATGTTCTGTCAGCGTATTGATCCGCTCTGTCAGAAGAGCCACCTGAACCTCTGGTGAACCTGTGTCGTTTGGTGTTCTTCCAAACTCTTTAATGATCTCTGCTTTTTTCTCTGTTGTCATCATGTTAACATACCTCCATATTTCTGAAATGCCAATTACCAAGAACCGGTCGGAGTTGTCCTGATTCTGAGTATTGGTTGATTCAACTCGATTATCTTACCACATATCCTCAGATCTGTAAAGTTTTTTTCTCTTAATTTTCCAAATTACCCGGATCTCTGACACGTCATTGCAAATTACATTTGCTTCCTTTCTCATTTTGGGTGCAATAATTCTGCAAAAGGTGTATAATAATCGGGAGCACATTAGTGCGGAGAAATTCGTGGTATCATCATATCGGCTGCAGCCAGGGGCAAAAAGCCAAAAACATATAGGAGGTCACATCATGTTACTAAATCAGTGGATGCATAAGATCAGCCCTACCCGGATTATCGCCATAAGCTTTATTCTTGTTATTTTGACGGGAACTCTCTTATTATGTCTTCCGGTATCTTCCCGGAGCGGGCAGTGGCCCACTCCTCTGGATGCACTGTTTACTTCCACAAGTGCAACCTGTGTGACGGGACTGATCATCGCTGACACTTATACGAACTGGTCCATCTTTGGCCAGCTGGTCATACTGACTATGATCCAGATCGGCGGCATCGGACTTATGACCATTATTTCCATGATCTTCATTATGATGAAGAAAAAGTTAAATATGCAGGAACGCATGCTTCTGATGCAGGCGGCAGGAAATGTCCAGGTGGGCGGCATGGTCCGTCTCGTCAAGCGGATCCTCGCCGGTACTGCCATCTTAGAAGGAATCGGAGCTCTTTTTCTCGCCATCCGGTTCGTCCCGCGGATGGGCTGGGGACAGGGACTGTATTATGCCGTGTTCCACTCGGTGTCCGCCTTCTGTAACGCCGGCTTTGACCTGATGGGAAAATACGAACCCTATTCTTCTTTTACCGCCTATCAGGACGACTGGCTGGTGGGTATGACACTTGCCCTGCTGATCATTATCGGAGGCATCGGATTTTTAGTATGGGAGGATGTGTTAAAAAACAGGCTTCATTTTACCAGATACTCCCTCCATGCCAAATTGATCCTGATCACCACAGGAATTCTACTGATACTGGGAACGGCTGGCTATTTTTTCTTCGAGTCCGGCTATACCATGAAAGGCGACGGCATTCCGGAACGGATCATCAAATCTTTTTTTGCCTCCACCACCATGCGCACGGCAGGATTCAATACCATTGATTACAGCCAGATGTCCCCTTCTTCCGTTCTTCTCTCCAATGCCCTTATGATGATCGGAGGAAGTCCTGGTTCCACAGCCGGGGGTATCAAAACCACTACCCTGGCAGTCATATTTATCTCCATGGTCACCATGTCCCGTGGATATTCCGACAGTACAATATTCAAGAAACGACTGGGGAAGGATCTGGTCAAGCAGGCTGCTGTAATCGTAATCGTATATCTCGCCTATGTGATCCTGGGAGCTATGCTGATCTGCCATATAGAGGGCATGGATCTTTCTGTCGTCCAGTTTGAAGTGATCTCCGCCACCTGTACTGTCGGTGTCACCATGGGAATCACACCTACCCTGAGCGCCCTGTCCCACATCATACTGATCCTTCTTATGTACAGCGGGCGCATCGGCGGTTTTACATTGATGCTGGTGTTTGGAGAATGTGATAAAAAGCCTCCACTCAAACGACCGAAAGAAAAAATTCTCATCGGCTGATTCAATGGATGACTTCAAAATGAATCAAACAGAATATATAATATATCCAAAAAGAAAGGAAATCAAAATGAAATCAATACTAGTCATTGGAATGGGGATGCTGGGCCGCTGCCTCGCTGCAAAAATGCAGGAGTTAGGAAATGATGTCATGATCATAGACAAAGACGAGGAAAAGATCCAGGAACTCTCCACCATATTTGGCGATGCTATCGCCGGGGACTGCACCAATCCCGCTGTTCTGAAAAGCATCGGGGTGAACAATTTTGACTACTGTTTTGTAGCCATCGGAGAAGATTTTTATGCCTCCCTGGAGATCACCTCTATTTTGAAAGAACTGGGAGCCACCTTTGTGGTTTCAAAGGCAAAACGGCTCCGCCAGGCCGAATTTTTGAAAAAAATAGGGGCTGACGAAGTGTTTTATCCGGAAAAAGAAATTGCTGAAAAACTTGCGGTCCGCTACAATGCCACAAATATATTCGATTACATCGAACTGACCTCAGATTGTTCGATTTTTGAAATTCCGATCATCCCGGACTGGATCGGCAAAACCATCATTGATATCAACGTCCGCCAGGAATACAATGTCAATATCATTGCCATCAAGAACGGACAGTCCATCGATCCCATGCCCAAAGGGGATTATACCTTCCAGAAGGATGACCATATCGTTGTGATCGGAAAATCCTCCGATGTTTTTAAGCTGTCGGCAAAAACTAACTAGTGTGCTGTACCCTGACGCCCCTCAATGGCCGCAATATCGATCAGCGACATCTGGGTCTTATCCACATTTTCCAGAGAGGTCAACAGGGCATTCGCCGTATCCAGGGAGGTGAGGCAGGTGACACCTGTCTCGATGGAAGTCCGCCGGATCAGAAAACCATCGTGGGAATGTTCTCCCTGCTTGGGAATATCAATCACCAGATCAATCTCGTGTTCCAGTAACAGATCCATCAGCGTCGGCGCTTCCTGCTCGATCTTATTGATTCCGATCACCTCGACGCCCGCTCTGGCAAGGGCTTTTTTCGTTCCCAGGGTGGCGTAGATCTCATATCCCAGGGCAAGAAAACGTCTGGCGATGGGAACTGCGTCGTCCTGTTCCTGGGTACGCACTGTAAGGATCATTTTTTTGTGCTGAGGCAGATTGATACCAGCGCCAAGAAACGCTTTTGACAATGCCTCATTGAAGGTCCTGGCGATACCGAGGCACTCTCCGGTGGATTTCATCTCCGGTCCAAGGCTGATCTCGGCGCCACGGAGTTTTTCAAAGGAAAATACCGGCATCTTGATGGCGGTATAATCTGCCTTTCTCGCCAGTCCTGTCTCATATCCAAGTTCTCTGATCTTCGCTCCCAGAATCACCTGGGAAGCCAGTTTCACAATAGGGATCCCTGTCACCTTACTGATATACGGCACTGTCCGGGAGGAACGGGGATTGACCTCGATTACATAGACGTCCTCATGGTACACGATAAACTGTATGTTGATCAGTCCGATGACATGGAGAGATCTGGCGAGCTTTCTCGTATAATCCACCAGCACCTCCTGCACCTCCGGTTTGATGCTCTGTGCAGGATAGACGGAAATGCTGTCTCCAGAATGAATTCCGGCGCGTTCGATGTGTTCCATAATACCAGGTATGAGAATATCGTCACCGTCACACACAGCATCCACTTCTACTTCTTTTCCCATCAGGTACTTATCCACAAGGATCGGGTGTTCCTGTACATGGCGGTTGATGATGGACATAAATTCTATGATGTCATCGTCATTGATGGCGATCTGCATCCCCTGGCCGCCCAGCACATAAGAGGGGCGCACCAGTACCGGATATCCCAGCTCATTTGCCGCCTCCAAAGCCTCTTCGGTGGTAAACACGGTATGCCCCTTTGGCCTCGGAATCCCACACTCTTCCAGAATTTTATCAAACAGCTCTCTGTCCTCTGCGGCATCCACATTTTCTGCACTGGTTCCAAAGATCGGAACCCCCATCTCCATCAATGCCTGGGTGAGTTTGATGGCGGTCTGTCCGCCAAACTGTACGACAGCTCCGTCGGGTTTTTCCAGATCCACAATATTTTCCACATCTTCCGGCGTGAGCGGCTCAAAGTACAGCTTATTTGCTACATCAAAATCCGTACTTACGGTCTCTGGATTGTTATTTACGATTATGGTCTCATAACCGCTCTGTTCTAACGACCAGGCACTGTGCACCGAACAAAAATCAAATTCGATACCCTGACCGATACGGATGGGGCCGGATCCAAGCACTATCACTTTTTTCTTTGTCTTAACCGCATCCGCCTCACACTCACTGCCAAAGCAGCTGTAATAATAGGGTGTCGCCGCCTCAAATTCCGCCGCACAGGTATCTACCATCTTAAAGGAGGCGGTAATACCGTTGGCAATACGCAGGTCATGGACTTCCCTCTCCGTCATTCCGGCATAACCGGCGATGACCTTATCAGGGAACTCGATCCGTTTTGCCTCTGCAAGAAGTTCCGGCGTCAGCGACTCCGTCTTAAGACGCTGCTCCATCTCTACCAGGATCGCTATCTTGTCGATAAACCAACGATCGATCTTTGTAATCTCATGAATCTCATCGTATGTCGCTCCCTTTCGGATCAGTTCCGCTATAATATAGATCCTCCGGTCATCCACGATACGGACACGCTCTAGCAGCTCCTCTTTGGAGCGGTCTGTATATCTTCCGATATCCAGGCTGTCAATATGCTGTTCCAGGGAACGCAGCGCCTTCATCAAAGCCCCTTCAAAATTAGTACAGATGCTCATGACCTCTCCCGTGGCCTTCATCTGGGTAGTCAAAGTTCTCTTCGCCTTGATAAATTTATCAAAAGGTAATCTTGGAATCTTCACTACACAATAATCCAGTGCCGGCTCAAAGCTGGCAAAGGTCCTGCCGGTGATGGCATTGGGGATCTCATCCAAAGTATAGCCCAGGGCAATCTTCGCTGCCACCTTGGCGATGGGATATCCTGTAGCTTTTGAGGCGAGGGCGGAGGAACGGCTGACTCTCGGATTTACCTCGATGACACAGTACTCGAAGGATTCCGGATGGAGGGCAAACTGCACGTTGCATCCTCCGGTAATATTCAGCTCGGTGATGATATTTAGCGCCGATGAGCGGAGCATCTGATATTCTTTATCTGACAGAGTCTGGGATGGCGCCACCACGATACTATCTCCGGTATGGACGCCCACAGGATCGAGATTTTCCATATTACAGACCGTGATGCAGTTGCCGCCGGCATCCCGCATCACCTCATACTCGATCTCTTTCCAGCCAGCGATACAGCGCTCGATAAGGCACTGTCCCACCCGGGAAAGACGAAGGCCATTAGCGCAGATCTCCCTCAGCTCTTCCTCAGTGCCAGCGATACCTCCTCCGCTGCCACCCAGGGTATATGCGGGACGGATCACCACCGGATAGCCGATGGTATTTGTAAATGCCACCGCGTCTTCCACGGTCTCCACCACTTCACTGGCAGCGATGGGCTCGCCGATCTTTTCCATCGTCTGTTTAAATTCCAGACGGTCCTCGGCTTTTTTTATCGTTAGGGAAGTAGTTCCGATCAATCGCACCTTCTGCTCTTCCAGAAATCCACATTCCTCCAGCTCCATGGCGATATTCAATGCTGCCTGCCCCCCCAGTGTAGGCAGGACGCTGTCCGGCTTTTCCTTCTGGATCAGATTCTTTACTACATCCACCGTCAGCGGCTCGATATAAACCTTGTCCGCGATATCCTTATCCGTCATGATGGTAGCGGGATTTGAGTTAATCAGAACAACCTCCATCCCTTCTTCTTTCAGGGAACGGCATGCCTGGGTTCCCGCATAATCAAACTCTGCTGCCTGACCGATGACGATCGGTCCGGAGCCGATCACCAAAACCTTTTGTATTCCTTCTATCTTAGGCATATCACGCTTCCTCCTTCATCATGTTCATAAACCGCTCAAACAATATTTCGGAATCTTTTGGTCCGGCACACGCCTCCGGGTGAAACTGCACCGTAAAAATATTTTTTCCTAAATACCTCAGTCCCTCCACGGTACCGTCGTTTACATTGATAAAAGCTGTCTCCGCCACGCCCTCTGGGATGGTATCTTCTTTTACAACATACCCGTGGTTCTGGGATGAGATATAAACTCTCCCTGTCTCCAGATCCTTCACCGGGTGATTGGCACCCCTGTGTCCATATTTCATCTTCTCTGTATCCGCCCCCTTAGCAAGGGCCATCAGCTGATGGCCAAGACAAATAGCAAAGATCGGTATATCTGAGGCATACAGGTTTTTCAGATTCTCGATCACTTCCCCGCAGTCCTTTGGATCCCCCGGGCCATTGGTGATCATAATCCCATCAGGATTCCCCGCCAGAATATCCTCCGCCTTCGTCCGCGCAGGATAGACCGTCACCTCACATCCACGTTTCAGCAGACATCTGGCAATATTAAATTTTGTCCCCACGTCAAGAATAGCAACCTTCTTTGTGATCGGAATGCTGCTATCTGTATCGAAATCCCCCGGTTGATAGGATACAATTTTTTTTGTTGTCACCCTGTCAACGACGCCAAGGACACTATATTGTTTTAACTGGCTGGTGACGGCATCCAGATCATAGGCGGCGTTGGTGGTGATCATGCCGTTCATCGTTCCCTTTTCCCTCAGGATCTTGGTGAGGGCACGGGTATCGATGCCTTCAATTCCTGGAATATCCTGCTCCACAAGAAACTCCTGGATGCTCTGCTCGTCCCGGAAATTGCTGCTGAGCCTGGACAATTCACGGACAATAAAGCCATCCACACTAGATCTCTTTGACTCCATATCTCTCCGGCATATACCGTAATTTCCTATAAGAGGATAGGTCATTGCCACCGCCTGTCCCGCATAACTGGGATCCGTCAGCACCTCCAGATAACCGGTCATGGAAGTGTTAAATACGATCTCACTGATCACTTCCCTTGTACTCCCGATACTTTTTCCGGTAAATACGGTTCCATCTTCCAGAATCAAATAAGCTTTCATATATTGCCTCCATTCCATTATTCAAATGCCAGGATCATTTCCGCCGTTTCCACCAGATTGTTCCCGCTGTCCATGCTGAGTTTCTGCATATATTTATGCGCATCCACTTCTGTCATCTGATTGCGTTCCATCAGAAGAGCCTTCGCCGCATCAATGGTCTTTTGTTCCTCTGCCGTCCGCCTTTTCGGAAGTTTTTTCTTACGCCGCTTCAATTCTCTGGCAAGATCCATGGTCATCATATGTACGGTATTAATCAGTTCCCGGGAATGAACCGGCATAGACAGGCATACGATCTCCTGGCTGTAGCAGTCCTCCAGCCTGGCAGGGCTTGCCACCAGAAGCATGGAAAATTCTCTGGGCAGATAGCCAAATAGTTCACTGTAGTGCATATCCGGGAGTTTATAACCACTGATCACAATACCTCCATCGGAATCATTTGCCACACTGATCACCTGAGACGCATTATTGCTGGCTAGTATATCATCAAAACCGCCGCGGTTCAAAACATTTTTCAATTTTTTTGCATCTTCCAGATTAGGAAACGCAACAAGGATCCGCATGGCAGACGTTCACCTCCTATTACACTAAGTTGTACTAGTACAATGAAAATTAAGTCTTTGATATATTCACGTAGGATAATTAATTCAGATACAAGGAAGAAAATCGACGGTGTAGCGTGTGGCAAAGACCATACAAAACAATGGTCTAGCTAGATTTTCTGACGCAGTAGCTGAATAATTAGACAAGTGAATATGTCAGTTACTTAATATTCATTGTACTAGACGCGGTCGAGATACTTTTCCACCTCCCAGGCTGTCACTTGTCGGGAAAACTCCTCCCATTCTTCTTTCTTTTCATTGATAATGATCTCGGAGAGGGTTTTTCCGAACACATTCTGCAAAAATGTATCTTCTTCAAAAGCATGGATCGCCTCCCGCAGCGATCTCGGCAGAATATCAAACCGGGGATCCTGTTCCCCAATGACATCATCCATGCTCACCGGCGGCTCCAGCTTCTCCCGGATTCCCTCCAGACCGGCAGCCAGACAGCCCGCCAGAACCAGGTAAGGATTGCTGGCGCCATCCGGGCTCCGCAGCACCACTCTTGGCCCGATCACTCCCACATTGGTGATGCGGATCAGAGGGGTTCTGCTGGTACGTGACCAGGTGATCTCCACTGGTGCGTTGTAGCCCGGTACCAGCCGTTTATAGGAATTTATGATAGGATTATTGATCAAGGTCAGCCCCTTGATATGGCGAATGATCCCCGCCATAAAATGGTATGCTCTTTTGCTCATGCCGTCCGCCGCACTCTCGTCGGCAAATATATTATCTCCATCTTTGCTCAAAAACATGTTAAGCATCATCGCAGATCCCTTTAATCCATACCGCGGTTTTGGCATAAAAGTAGCATGCAGACCATGCCGCTTCGCCACCGTGCGGACCGTCAGCTTAAAGGTCATGATATTGTCCGCAGTGCGCAGTCCTTCGTCACACATAAAATCGATGCAGTGCTGCGCCACCTCGTTGGAATGATAGGAAGACTCCATGACAAAGCCCATCTCTTCCAGGGAAAGTATCATGTCCCGTCTTGCATTTTCCCCGGAATCCAGTGGTCCAATATCAAAAAATCCGCCTTTTTCCCTGGAATTCGTCGTAGGCTGTCCGTTCTCATCGGTATCAAAGAGGAAAAACTGGCTTTCCGGCCCCACATGGAAAGAAAATCCCTCTCGCTCTGCCTCTGCTGCTACTTTTTTTAAAATATATCTCGGATCTGCCTCATAGGGTGTACCGTCAGGATTGAGCACATCACAGATAAATCTTGCCACCCTTCCTCTCTGGGGCCGCCAGGGAAAAATGGTAAATGTATCCAGATCCGGAGCCAGGATAAATTCTGACAATTCTTTCGTATCATACCCCTGGATGGCGGCGCCGTCAAACATACAGCGGTTATTCAGGATCTGGTCGAGATGATCGCTGGTCATCGCCACATTTTTTAACCCGCCAAAACTGTCCACAAACTGCAGACGGATAAATCCCACATCTTCCTCTTCAACTAACCGTATAATGTCCTGTTTGGTATAATTTCCCATTTTTCTCCTCCTAACAAACAATACAAGATTTTCTTCCCCAATCCATTTCGCATAAGTTACATTTGATTTACATTTAATTTAAGTTCGAGTATCCCATCAGATCCTCATCTACTTCTCTCGCCACCTCGCGCCCTTCCCGGATGGCCCAGACCACCAGAGACTGTCCCCGGTGCATATCGCCAGCGGCAAATACGCGTTCTACATTTGTCTTGTACTTACCTGGTTTGGTAAACACATTGGCCCGCTCTGTCAGTTTCAGGCCAAAATCCTCGGCGATATATTCCTGGGTTCCCAGAAATCCGGCGGCGATAAACACGAGATCCACATCCAGAATAAATTCACTGCCTGGTATCTCACTCATATTCATGCGTCCTGTCTCTTCATCTCTGATCCACGCCAGCTTCACCGCCTTCACCTTAGTCAGACAGCCCTTTTCATCTTTGATAAATTCTTTTACCGTGGTCTCATAGATCCGCGGATCGCTGCCGAATAAAGCGATGGCTTCCTGCTGGCCATAGTCGGTCTTCAATACCTTGGGCCACTCCGGCCAGGGGTTATTGTCGGCACGCTCTTCCGGAGGTTTTGGCATCATCTCCAGCTGAACCACACTTTTTGCTCCCTGTCGGATGGAAGATCCCACACAGTCATTTCCCGTATCTCCGCCGCCGATCACCAGAACATTTTTTCCTTTGGCATCGATCACATCTTTATACTCTGGATCCATCACATGTTTTGTCACCCTTGTGAGATAATCCACCGCGAAAAATATTCCCGCTGCTTCTCTACCCGGTGCTTTGATGTCTCTGGGCTTCGATGAACCGCAGGTGAGGATCACCCTGTCATAATCCTTCAGAAGCTCTCCTGCCTTCACGTCAACTCCTACATTAACTCCCGTGCGAAATTCTACTCCCTCTTCTTCCATGATCTTAACCCGGCCTTCGATCACGGTCTTTTCCAGCTTCATATTGGGGATCCCGTACATCAGAAGCCCGCCGGGGCGGTCAGAACGCTCGAACACGGTCACATTGTGTCCCCGCTTATTTAACTGGTCTGCCGCTGCCAGGCCAGAGGGGCCGGAGCCCACCACTGCCACTTTTTTTCCGGTCCTCACCTTAGGCGGCTTCGCCCTCATCAGGTCATTGGCATAACCGTATTTAATGATGGCATTTTCATTTTCCTTAATGGTGACGGGAGTATCGTTCAGTCCGCAGGTACATGCTGCCTCACAGGGCGCCGGGCAGACCCGGGAGGTAAACTCAGGAAAATTATTAGTCTTTAGCAGCCTTCCTAGTGCCTCTGTGTAATTCCCCAGATAAATCAGATCATTCCATTCGGGGCACATATTGTTTAACGGGCACCCGGAAGCCATCCCGCCGATCATCATTCCTGACTGGCAGAAAGGCACGCCGCAGTCCATGCATCTGGCTGCCTGACACCGCCGCTCCTCTTCTCCCATTGCTACATGAAATTCATTGAAGTTCTGAATCCGTTCAAGGGGCCCGGTCTCGGTGTTTCCCCTGCGGTCATACTCTAAAAATCCGGTTGGTTTTCCCATAGCTTTCAACCCTTTCCTCATTATAAATTATTTATATCTGCAATGCAATGCCTTTTCCTCCAGCCTCTGTCAGGGACACTGTCAGGAAATTTCCTTCTGGGTCTCATAGAATGCCTCGATCTGGGCCTGCTCATTGCTCAGCCCTTTCTCTTCCATAATGGCAATCTTCTGCAGCATGTTCTTGTAATCATGAGGTATGATCTTCTTGAACTTCGGTAGAATCTCCTTGAAGTTCTCAAGAATCTCCTTACCCTTTTCTGAACCCGTCGCCTCTACATGCGCCGTGATCATATCCTTAAGCTGCATGACATCATATTTATTGGACACTGCTTCTGAGGAAACCAGTTCCTTATTCAGTTTCAGATACAAGTCGCTGTTCTCATCCAGAACATAGGCGATACCACCGCTCATTCCGGCGGCAAAGTTCTTTCCAGTGGAACCGAGGATCACCACACAGCCACCGGTCATGTATTCGCAGCCGTGCTCACCCACACCTTCTACAACAGCGTGAACACCAGAATTCCTTACACAGAACCGCTCTCCTGCCACACCATTGATATAAGCGGTACCGCTGGTAGCGCCGTACAGCGCCACATTACCGATCACGATGTTATCCTCCGGTTTATACTGGATATTCTCCGGCGGGTATACGATGAGTTTTCCTCCGGAAAGTCCCTTGCCAAAGTAGTCATTGCTGTCACCTTTAAGCTCTAAGGTCAGCCCCCTTGGGATAAAGGCACCAAAGCTCTGCCCGCCGCTTCCAGTACATTTTATCGTAAAAGTATCCTCTTCCAGATCATCTCCCAGTTTCTTTGTGATCTGGGATCCAAAGATCGTTCCCAGGGAGCGGTCGGTATTGGTCACTTTCGCCGTAATGGTCTTCTTTTCTCCGGTCTCAAGATTCTCCGCAAATTTTTTCAAAAAGACCTTTTCATCTATTGTTTTATTTAACTTAAAGTCATAGATATCTCTGCTGTTGAACTTGCTCTTCTTCTCCTTCACGAAGGGATTCTCTATGATCGCAGAGAGATCCAGTTTGCCGGCTCTCTCATTATCAATATCTTCCCGCACTCTCAGAAGATCGGAACGTCCCACCAGTTCATCCAGCGTAGTCACGCCAAATTTCGCCATCAGTTCCCGGACTTCTTCCGCGATAAATCTCATAAAATTCTCCACGTATTCCGGTTTTCCCTTGAACCTCTTGCGAAGTTCCGGATTCTGTGTCGCCACTCCTACCGGACAGGTATCCAGGTTGCAAACCCTCATCATAACGCATCCCATGGTCACAAGAGGTGCTGTGGCAAATCCAAATTCCTCCGCCCCAAGAAGAGCGGCGATCATAACATCACGCCCGGTCATCAGCTTCCCGTCGGTCTCAATCACCACTTTGGACCGCAGACCGTTCATCAAAAGCGTCTGATGGGTCTCCGCCAGTCCCAGCTCCCAGGGAAGCCCGGCATTGTGAATGGAGCTTCCCGGCGCCGCGCCGGTACCACCGTCATAGCCAGAGATCAGTATCACCCCTGCACCTGCCTTCGCCACACCGGCTGCCACGGTTCCGACCCCCGCTTCAGAGACCAGTTTCACCGATATCCTCGCATCCCGGTTGGAGTTTTTCAGGTCGTAGATCAGCTGTGCCAGATCTTCAATGGAATAAATATCATGATGTGGCGGAGGAGAAATCAGAGATACTCCCGGTGTGGAATGTCTCGTCTTTGCCACCCAGGGATACACTTTTTTCCCCGGCAGATGTCCACCCTCTCCTGGCTTGGCCCCCTGCGCCATCTTGATCTGGATCTCCTTTGCGCTGACCAGATATCTGGAGGTCACACCAAAGCGTCCTGAAGCCACCTGCTTGATGGCAGAACAGCGGTTTAATCCGTCTTTTCCCACGGTGAGGCGTTCCAGGCTCTCTCCTCCCTCACCGCTGTTGGATTTTCCGTGAAGCCGGTTCATGGCGATAGCAAGGGTCTCATGGGCCTCCTGGGAAATAGAGCCGTAAGACATCGCTCCGGTCTTAAAGCGTTTCACGATCTCCTCCACACTCTCCACTTTAGAAAGGGCGATCCCCTTCTTCGGGAAGTTAAAGTCAAGGAGACTTCTTAAGTTCACGTAAAGGTCTTCACGGTCGATCTCATGGGAGTACTCCTTGAATTTCTTATAGTCACCGGTTCTTGTCGCCTCCTGCAGAAGATGAATGGTCTTTGGATTATAGAGGTGCTCTTCTTTTCCGCTGCGGCTCTTGTGGTTTCCAATACTGTCAAGAGTGATATCTGTACCCAGTTCCAGCGGATCAAATGCTTTATCATGAAGCATCTCGACCTGGTTCTGAATGTCCTCGATATCCAGTCCGCCGATTCTGGAAACGGTTCCGGTAAAGTAGGGATCGATCAGCTTTTTCGACAATCCCACCGCTTCAAAAATTTTGGCTCCCTGATAAGACTGAATCGTAGAAATACCCATTTTGGAAGCAATCTTTACAATTCCGTGAAGAACCGCAGAATTATAATCGTTCACTGCTACATAATAATCCTTATCCAGCACATGGTTATCAATCAGACCGCGGATCGTATCCAGAGCAAGGTAAGGATTGACGGCGGTGGCACCAAATCCAAGCAGCGTCGCAAAATGATGCACCTCTCTTGGTTCCGCACTCTCTAAGATCATGGAAAGGGAGGTGCGCTTCTTCGTATTGACCAGATGCTGCTGCATGGCAGATACCGCCAGAAGTGCCGGGATCGCCACATGGTTCTCATCCACCCCCCGGTCGGATAGGATCAGGATATTAGCACCATCCTTATATGCCCGGTCTGCTTCCAGATAAAGGCGGTGGATCGCCTTTTCCAGGGAAGTATTTTTATAGTAGGTGATGGGAATAACCGCCACTTTAAAACCTGGTACCTGCATGGACTTGATCTTAAGAAGGTCGATATTTGTAAGAATTGGATCGTCAATCTTGAGTGAATGGCAGTTTTCTGCCTTCTCTTCCAGCAGATTTCCCGCATCCCCAATGTATACTGTAGTAGAGGTCACAACCTCTTCCCGGATGGCATCGATAGGCGGATTGGTCACCTGGGCAAAACGTTGTTTAAAATAATTATACAAAGGCTGGGGCTGACCACTCAGCGCCGCCAGCGGTGTGTCATGTCCCATCGCTGCGATGGGCTCAGAACCATTTTTTGCCATGGGAAGGATAGCAGATTTTACTTCTTCATAGGTATAACCAAATGCCTTTTGAAGCCGCAGGCTCTCCTCCGGATCGTAAGTCTCGATCCGTTTATTCGGAATCTGAAGATCTTTCAGAGATACGAGATTGGTATCCAGCCACTCTCCGTAAGGCTGTTTTGAAGCAAAGGTCTCTTTCAGTTCATCGTCATCGATCAACTCACCTTTCACCGTGTCCACTAAAAGCATTTTTCCCGGACGCAGCCGGTCCTTTTTCACCACATGTTCTTCACTTATTGGCATAACTCCTACCTCGGAGGATAGGATCAGCTGATCGTCATCAGTGATATAATAACGGGACGGGCGAAGTCCATTGCGGTCCAACACTGCTCCCATGATATCTCCGTCGGAAAACAGAATGGAGGCGGGCCCATCCCAGGGCTCCATCATCGTGGCATAATACTGGTAAAAATCCTTTTTCTTATCACTGATATATCGATTATTTGCCCAGGGCTCCGGTATCGTGATCATGACAGCAAGAGGAAGCTCCATGCCGCTCATCACCAGAAATTCCAGCGTATTGTCCAGCATAGCTGAATCAGACCCCTCGGTATTTACCACCGGAAGCACCTTATGAAGCTCTCCGGTCAGATGATCCGATTCCATCGTCTCTTCTCTGGCAAGCATTTTATCCGCATTTCCACGGATGGTATTGATCTCACCATTGTGTACGATGAAGCGGTTCGGATGAGCGCGCTGCCAGCTCGGCTGGGTATTGGTGCTGAAACGGGAGTGAACCATGGCGATGGCAGATTCGTAGTCCGGATCCTGCAGATCATCAAAAAACTGCCTCAGCTGTGCCACCAGAAACATTCCTTTATATACAATGGTGCGGCTGGAAAGAGATACCACATAGGTATTTTCATTGGACTGCTCAAACACCCGGCGGGCGATATAGAGTTTTCGGTCGAACTCCAGCCCCTTTTCTATCTCTGCTGGTTTTTTTATAAAACACTGCATGATATACGGCATACACTCCAACGCTGCTTTTCCCAGGATACGGGGCGAGATGGGAACCTCACGCCAGCCCAGAAATTCCAGTCCCTCTTTATCCACGATGGTCTCAAACATTTTCTTTGCCTGGCTGCGTTTGAGCTCATCCTGAGGAAAGAAAAACATACCAACACCATACTCTCTCTCTTCACCGATCTCAATGCCCATACCAGCCGCCACCTTCTGAAAGAACTTGTGGGAGATCTGAAGCAGGATCCCAACGCCGTCTCCTGTCTTTCCTTCCCCGTCCTTACCAGCTCTGTGCTCTAAATGAGCCACGATCTCCAATGCATTTTTTACTGTGTCATGAGTTTTCTTTCCTTTAATATTAACGATTGCTCCAATCCCGCAGTTATCATGTTCAAAGCTTGGATCATACATACCAATGGCTTTTCTTTTTGTCTCCTCTACATATTGGCCACTCATACTGATTCCTCCATTCTCACGCATCTACACAAGATCCACATCACCATACCCTGGAAAAAATGCGTATTTGTTTTGACTCTTTCTGTCTCCATAGAAACAAAAAGGTGCCAGAAAGAAACACTTTGGGTATGTATTTCTTCTCTGACACCTTTGTCTGAATGCATTATACAATATTTTTTATGACATTTCAAGTTCTTTTTTGTTTTTTTAATAAATTCTTTTTGTAACTTTATAAAATAAAGTTTATAAACCAATTTTCTTTATTTTTCTTTTTTTACA
This sequence comes from Eubacterium sp., assembly GCA_022791495.1. Classification (GTDB taxonomy): domain Bacteria; phylum Bacillota; class Clostridia; order Lachnospirales; family Lachnospiraceae; genus Eubacterium_F. The sequence continues at coordinate 22,444 of JAAVZE010000074.1, read as the reverse complement.
AAACTTTCAATAAAATAAAACTTTCTTGCCATATTCATAATATTTCCATTTCTGCCGATATATAATTTATACTATACACTTCGGATATATGAATAATTGATACACGAAAAAATGGTGGTGGATGGATTGATTAGACGTTATTTTGTACGCATTAGTGCCTTGAAAGAGGGGATGAAGATAGATCAGACGATCAAAGACCGAATGGACCGCACACTGATTGCCCGCGGCACCCTGTTGGACGAGTTTCTTATTGATGGAATGAAAAAGCGCGGAATCACTGGTGTATACATACAGGAAGGGGAAGATGATCCAGAGCCTGACAGGCAGGAACCTCCCCTGCCTGATTTTGTGTGCAAAAATATAGAAAAATACAAAACGAAAGATCCTGCTAAGGTCAAACTTACCGAAAGTGTAAAAAAACGTGTCTCTGAGGGAATACAATATCTCTATAACAATTCCAGCTCGGAGCAGTTTACCAATACCGCCAATAAGATCACAGCAGATCTAATGAAAGCCATCGATGACAACGATGCTCTGGCCGTAGATATCAGCGCGTTAAAGACCAGTGATGAATACACCTTTAAACACAGTGTGGATGTGGCTACACTATCTATGGTCATTGCCCGAAACAAAGGACTATCACAAAAAGAAGTATACGATATCGGGATCGCCGGACTGCTCCATGACATGGGTAAATCTAAAATCCCGCTGGAAATACTGAATAAACCGGCTAGATTAAGCGACGAAGAATTTGCTATCATGAAGTCCCACTCCACTCTTGGCTATGAAATTTTAAAGGGAAAAAAAGAAATTTCAAATATTATTTCTCTTTCGGTGCTGCAGCACCATGAAAAAATGAATGGTAAGGGGTATCCTCTTGGATGCACCTCAGAAAAGATTGTTCCCTATGCTAAAATTCTTTCTGTGACAGATGTATACGATGCTCTCGTGACAGAGCGCCCTTACAAAAAATCATTTTCACAGCGTACCGCCGTGGAGATGATTATGTCCATGACAGAGGAACTTGACATCTCCGCCATGAAATGTTTTCTTGAAAGTGTTATCCTATACCCGGTAAATTCCACTGTGACACTCAGCATCGGGGAGGATGCCCGGGTGGTTAAGAATAACAAGCACTCTGTCCTAAGGCCAACCGTAGTCGGTTTAAAAACCGGAAACGTATATAATCTGGCTGATGATCTGGAGTGCGCCAGCATCATCATTCAGTAAAGCATAACAGCCATCCACGCCATATAGTATAACATTATGACGTTAGATGGCAGTTTTTAGATCAACGGCTCCGTCGGGCTGACCCGGCGCAGCAGAAACTACTCATATTCTGAAAGGATCTGTTCGAGAATTCCTGTCATTTCATCGATGTGACATTTCTCTACCACCAGCGGAGGAACAAAACGAATCACATTGGTTCCGGCGCTCATCAGAATCAATCCCTTTTCCAGCGCCTTACTGCAGAGTTCTCCCACCGGCGCATCGCACTCCAGCCCCTGCATCAAGCCAAGTCCTCTCGTCTCCTTCGCCACAGCATATGATTCCACAAGCCCGGAGAGTTTGTCCTCAAGATATTTTCCCATGGAATTTACATGTTCCAGAATCTTCTTTTTCTCAAAAATTTCCAGAGACTTGACGACGGCAGTACAGGCAAGGGGATTTCCGCCAAAGGTCGTACCGTGGTCTCCTGGTACTAATGCCTTTGCCACCTCTTCCGTCGCCGCAATAGCGCCCACGGTGATGCCATTTCCGATTCCTTTCGCCATCGTGACGATATCCGGCTTTATGCCGTAATTTTCATAGGCGAACATCTTTCCCGTACGTCCCATGCCACATTGGATCTCATCGCAGATCATCATGATATCATGCTTGTGGCAGAGCTCGCGGATGCCTTTCAGAAATGTTTCTTCCGCCGGATAGATGCCGCCCTCACCCTGGACTGCCTCCAGGATGACTGCATATGTTTTGTCTGATATACTCTGCTCCACACTCTTCAAGTCATTATAATCAGCAAAGCTGACTCCGGAGATCAGCGGTTCAAAGGGTTCCCGGTATTTCTTGGTCCCCGTCACGGACAACGCTCCCATACTTCTTCCATGGAACGCCTTATTCATGGAGACGATCTCCGTCCGGTCCGTATATCCTTTCATCAAGGCATATTTTCTCGCCAGCTTCAAAGCGCCTTCATTCGCCTCTGTTCCACTGTTTGCCATAAATACCTTGTCCAGGCCCGTAGCCTTTGCCAGTCCCTGCGCGGCCTTCTTTAAAGGCTCTGAATAAAAGTAATTGGAAAAATGCAGTCCCTTGTCAATCTGTTCTTTCAGCGCCTCTTTAAATTCCTCATCGCTGTAGCCAAGGGCACATACGGCGATGCCGCCGCCAAAATCAAGGTATTTTTTTCCCTCCGTATCAAACAGGTATACCCCCTGTCCGTGATCCAGCTCCACCGGATACCGGTTGTAGGAATGGATCAGGTAAATTTCTGCCTCATCTATGCTGTTTTTCATCATCTCGTCTAACCTCACTTATTCTGTCATATTGCTCTGTTTCATGGGCATACAGATTCTCTTCGTTATTGATGATCGCCGTCCCGATTCCTTTTTTCGTATAGAACTCAAGAAGAAGGCAGTGGTCCCTCCGCCCATCAAGGATATGAACCCGGCTCACGCCGCCTTCTACCGCATCAATACAGTTTCTCAGCTTAGGAAGCATACCGCCGCCGATAAAACCGTCCTCGATTAGCTTATTTGCCTCATCCAGTGTCAGCACGGACATCAGCGTAGAGGGATCTCCGGCATCCCGGCACACCCCTTCTATATCTGTCATAAAGGCAAGTTTTTCTGCTTTAATGGATTTGGCGATAGCACATGCCGCATCGTCGGCATTGATGTTATAGGACTTAAAATCATCGCCGAGACCGATGGGAGCGATGATCGGTACAAAATCATTTTCCAAAAGCGTATCGATGAGCTCGCAGTTTACTTCCTTTACATCTCCCACATAACCGATATCCCTGCCATTCACCATTTTTTTATCACAGTGGATCGTGCCGCCATCCTTTCCGCTGATTCCGGCAGCCCGGACGCCTAACTTCTCCATCATCTGCACCAGATGTTTGTTTACCTTATTTAACACCATCTCCGCCACTTCCATGGTGTCATCATCCGTCACCCGGAGTCCCTCAACAAACTCCGGCTCTTTGCCCATGAGCTTCACCCACTTGCTGATCTCCTTTCCGCCGCCATGAACGATGATCGGCTTCATTCCCACCAGCTTCAGCAGGGCAACATCTTTGATCACACTCTGCTGGAGTTTTTCATCCAGCATGGCGCTGCCACCATATTTTACTACTACTTTTTTATTATTAAAATCCCTGATATAAGGAAGCGCTTCGATCAGGGTCTCCGCCTTGATCAGCACCTCATGCATAAATTCTTCCATTTTTTTTCATAACCTTTCCTGTTCTTATAAGATTAAGACCGGTAATCCCCATTGATTTTCACATAGTCATAGGTCAGATCACATCCCCACGCCACAGCGGATGCAGTTCCCTGTTTCATATCACAGACCACCGATACCTCACTCTGACTGAGAAGCTTAGTAGCTTCTTCTTCGCTGTAACCCGTCGCCACTCCGTCTTTTACAAGCACGATAGATTCCATGCCCTCTTCGCCTTCGGCACAAATGGTCAGATCCACCTTCTCCGGATCAAATTTCACCCCGGCATACCCTAAAGCGCAGAGGATCCTTCCCCAGTTAGCATCGCTTCCATAGACAGCGGTCTTAACGAGATTAGAGGTGATAACAGACTTACTGAGCTGTTTTGCCGCCTCCACCGTCACCGCATTTTCCACCTTTACTTCTAGAAGCTTCGTACAGCCCTCGCCGTCACCTGCCATCTGTTTTGCCAGCTCTCTCGCCACATGCAGAAGCGCCTCCCGGAATGCTTCATATGCCTCTGTCCCCTTCTTGATCTCAGGGATCCCTGACATTCCGTTTGCCAGCACAATACAGGTGTCATTGGTAGAAGTATCCCTGTCCACCGAGATCATATTGAAGGTATCTCCCACCACACTCCGGAGTGTCTCCGCAAGAAGCTCCTGTCCAATGCAGGCGTCTGTGGTTATCACACTTAACATCGTCGCCATATTGGGGTGGATCATACCGGACCCCTTGGACATACCGCCGACGATCACTTTCTTTCCCTCTGCCTCGAATTCTGCCGCACACTCCTTCGGGCAGGTATCTGTGGTCATGATCGCCTCTGCCGCTGCCCTGGCCGCCTCTCTCGTATCTGACAGAGCCTCCTTCAGCAATTTAGCACCTTTCTTTACCGGCCCCATATTCAGCTGCATTCCAATAACACCGGTGGAACAGGTAAGAACTTCCTGGGTAGAGACAGACAATTCCTCCGCTACCGCCGCCGCCATCCAGGCATTGTTCTTTTTGCCTTCCTCTCCCGTACAGGCATTGGCAATACCACTGTTCAGCACGACGGCATGAAACGGTTTGCTTTTTCCGATCAGCTCTTTGTCCCACAGCACAGGAGCCGCCTTAACTACATTTGTAGTAAAAGTCCCCGCAGCCACCGCAGGCACCCTGGTGTACACCAGGGCCATGTCCTTCCTGTTTTCATATTTTATCCCGGCAGCTGCTCCTGCCGCCTGAAATCCCTGGGCTGCTGTCACGCCCCCATCGATCTGCTTTATCATAACAACCACACCTTTCCCGTACCTGCAAACTTTAGGCCGCAGGCACAAACAATCAATTACTACGTGTGACCCTGTGCTTCGCACAGGCACATTCGTACTCCGCTTCGCTACGTACTCATGATGTCCGTCGCTCAAATGTCAGCGGACAAGTAAACTTGCCGCTACCGCTTTCGCGACTTTAGTCACACTGTCACGGAAATACCGGAACCAGACGAAGCCCTTCTGTCTCCTCCAGCCCGAACAGTATATTCATATTCTGGACTGCCTGTCCGGCGGCACCCTTGGTAATATTGTCCATGGCTCCCATCATGATCACCCGGCCGGTTCGCTCGTCCACTTTCGGGCACACATCAACAAAATTACTTCCTTCTACCCATCTCGTCTCCGGGCAGGTTCCCTCTTCGAGAACCCGGACAAAATACTCCTCTTTGTACGCTTTTTGATAAGCATCATAAACCATTTCCTTTGTAATGCCTGGTTTAAGGTTGGCATAAGCCGTGATCAGAATACCCCGGTTCATGGGAACCAGATGAGGTGTAAAATTCAGCATAACAGGCTCTCCAGCTACGTAAGATAACTGCTCTTCGATCTCCGGAGTATGTCTGTGGCTGGTCACACCGTATGCCTTGATATTTTCATTGACTTCACAATAAAGATTCGGCACCTTTGCTCCCCTCCCGGCACCACTTGTGCCGGACTTGGCGTCGATCACCAGCGTTTTCGTATCGATATATCCTTCCCTCACCATAGGCGCTATGGCAAGGGTGGAACAAGTGGGATAACATCCTGGGTTTGCTACCAGTCTCGCCCCCCTGATCTTCTCCCGGTTCAGCTCACAGAGCCCGTACACTGCTTCCTCGATAAACTGGCTGCTTTTATGCTGGATACCATACCATTTTTCATACACCGCCACGTCTTTGATCCGGAAATCCGCACTCAGGTCGATCACTTTACAATGACTGAGGATCTCTTCATCAATCACAGAGGCAAGATAGCCCTGGGGCGTCGCTGTAAAGATCACATCCGCCTCCTGGCAGAGGGCATGAAGATCATCCCCCTGGCACAGATTTTCTACGATCTGAAACATATTGCCAAATACACGGCTGAATTTTTCATCCACATAGCTTTTTGAACCATACCATATGATCTCTGTCTCCTTGTGCTGCAACAATAATCTCACAAGCTCCTGTCCGGCATATCCGGTGGAACCGATAATACCTGCTTTTATCACTTCTTATATCCTCCTGTACTACTTACTATTTATTGATCCAGAATCGCACCGTGCTTGTATTACCTGCTTTATCTGTAGCTTTCACGGTATATTTTCCGTTCTTTTTCAGAACGGTCTTTTTGGTGCTCTTTTTCTTGCCATTTATTTTAACACTTCGGATCCCGTTTGTATCTGAGAATCTGAGAGTTACATTTTTACGGTATCGCTTGCCGTTTTTTGCTCCTTTGACCACCGGCTTTTTCTTATCGATCTTAAACCGTACTGTAGTCTTGTTGTGACTGGCATCTTCGGCAGTCAGCGTGTAAGAACCGCTCTGTCCCACGCGAAATGCGGATGTATTATACCGCGCTCCATTGAGCCGCAGCTCCTTTAGGCTTACATTGTCCTGTGCAGTTATCTTTACCGTCTTATTATACAATCCTTTGTTTTTTACTCCTTTAATCACCGGCGGCGTTTTATCTGAAGATAAGATTGGGTTATTTCCTGTAACTGCGATCAGTTTTCCGTCATCCGGCAGATCATTGATACTCCATGTCACGGTATTTCCCTGAATCTTTCCGTTGCTCCCGGTAACAGCAGAGGGAAGTGTAATAGAAACTTCTACAACAATTCCCAGTTTTTCACACATCTCTCCAATGCTCTTATTTCCTTTGAGATCCGTGTCTGTCACGTCCGTCGTCTCTTTTGATTTAGTAGTTTTATCGCTTCCAGAATCTTTTTGCAGACTCTCGTCCAAAATAGAATCTTTCAAAACCCCGATAAAGGTACCGGTATCCAGTGTCACCGATGAATAAGGCGCCGTATGGGAACTCTTATCGTATTGGGAAGCAGCTTTGGATTCTGACGTTATTTTACGGAAATAAGTTTCATCCTCTGTCAAAAATGCTTTGAGTTCGTTCAAATTACTGAATTCAAAATTTCTGCTAAAGGAATAATAGGGTATTCCCTTGATATCCACAACTTCTTTCAAATAATCTCCAGAAGATAATTCCCTGGCTGAGTCATCCATACCGCCTGAACTTTCCAATTTATCAAACATGGATTTATCATACAGATATGTATATTTGTATGAACACGTACCATCTGAGCGAATGACCGTTTCCGTTTTCTGTCCAATACATCCTGTCACACATGCCATCACCAGCATACTTACCAGAAGACATAGTAATACTTTACTCTTTTTCATATCATTTCCTCCATTTTTAGAACCTCGCCAGGCAAACCATAAGATATTTCTTGACACAATAACATCGCCAAAGCCATCTCTTATTTTGCATAATCTATGTTAAAATGAATATTTTTATGTATAAAACTTATTTTTATGCATAATATTCATAAGCACTCTTATTATACACCTCTGAAAAATATTACGCAAGTATAAATTATTATTAAGGATATTTTTCTGCCTCAAAATAATTTTTTCTCTTGCATATTATGCATTTATGTTGTATATTTAGAAAAGGAAACACGCCCGATATTATTTGGGCTGACATAAAATTATTTTACGGAGGTCTTATCATGAAAGAAAAAGTTATTCTTGCCTACTCCGGCGGTCTGGATACCACAGCGATTATTCCATGGCTTAAGGAGAATTTTGATTATGAAGTCGTTTGTGTCTGTGTGGATTGTGGTCAGGAAGAGGAACTGGACGGACTGGAAGAACGCGCCAAATTCTGTGGAGCTTCCAAGCTCTACATAGAAGATGTAACCGACGAATTCTGTGACGAGTACATCGTACCCTGTGTACAGGGACATGCTGTATATGAAAATAAATATCTTCTGGGAACCTCGATGGCACGTCCGGTTATCGCCAAACGTCTCGTAGAGATCGCCCGCAAGGAAGGCGCTTCTGCAATCTGCCACGGCGCTACAGGAAAAGGAAACGATCAGATCCGTTTTGAGCTGGGTATCAAAGCGCTGGCTCCTGACCTGAAGATCATCGCTGCTTGGAGAAGCGACAAATGGACCATGGATTCCCGTGAGTCAGAGATCGATTACTGCAGGGCCCACGGCATCGATCTTCCCTTTTCGGCAGATTCCAGCTACAGCCGCGACCGCAACCTGTGGCATATCAGCCACGAAGGTCTGGAACTGGAAGATCCTTCCAATGAGCCGAACTATGACCATCTCCTGGTTCTCGGTACCACACCGGAAAAAGCACCGGAAGAGGGCGAAATGGTAACCATGACCTTCGAGCAGGGGGTTCCAAAATCGGTAAACGGCAAAGAAATGAAAGTCTCCGATATCATCCGTGAGCTGAACCGTCTGGGCGGCAAGCACGGCGTCGGCATTGTAGATATCGTGGAAAACCGCGTGGTCGGCATGAAATCCCGCGGTGTGTACGAGACACCTGGCGGAACGATTCTCTATGAAGCCCACCAGCAGTTAGAGGAGCTGATCCTGGACCGCGACACCTATGCCATGAAGATGGACATGGGCAACAAACTGGCTCAGATCGTTTATGAGGGGAAATGGTTCAGCCCGCTGCGTGAGGCAGTGCAGGCATTTATCGAATCCACCCAGAAATACGTTACCGGTGAAGTGAAGTTTAAACTTTACAAGGGAAATATCATCAAAGCCGGCACCACCTCACCCTATTCTCTCTACAATGAGAGCATCGCATCCTTTACCACCGGTGACCTCTATGATCACCATGACGCTGAGGGCTTTATCAACCTCTTCGGTCTCTCCACGAAGGTCCGCGCCATGAAGATGCAGGAGCTGGAGAAGTAAGATACATTTTTAAAAGATACGTTGATAAGGAAGCCTTCTGTTATGAGGTTGATCTCTCACGTTTTCTTTTGAGATTAAAAAAAGGAGCAGGTAAAGTTGACGAATCAAATCACTTTACCTGTTCCTTTTTTTATCAGTCCTGACTTTTACTAAACACTAATCTTAAACAATTCTTATCTGTCTAACCGAGCCCTTTCATGTGGTTTCAGCGATTACAGATACTTTGACTGGGTAATTCATATTATTCTTTTACCGGCAGCCACACGGTGATCCTCGTCCCAAGCCCTTCCCTGGACAGGATCTCAAAATGCCCCCGGTGCTTATCCACGATCCATTTGGCGATGGAAAGTCCCAGGCCGCTTCCTCCCGTACTACTGTTTCGTGCCGTATCGGATCGGAAAAACCGCTCAAAAATATGGGTGACATCCTGTTCTTTCATCCCCTCGCCGCTGTCCTGCACAGAAAAGAAGATCTCACTTTCCCCTTCATCAGCCTTTCCCACTGAGAACAGAATCTCATCGCCCTCCCTGCTGTATTTCATGGCATTATCCGCCAGTATGCGCATGGTCTGCTTGAGCATAGTAGCATCCCCTGTCAGGAAAAATCTGCCCCCCTCCGGCTTATTCAAGACGTACCGATGATTTTCATCGATCATACAGGACTCCTCATACACCTCCTTCACCAGTTCTCCCAGATCCACTTGCTCCTTCACCATCTGATTTTTTCCGCTGTCAGACCGGGCTAAAAACAATAACTGTTCTACGAGAGCCGACATGTGTTCCGATTCATGTTTGATGGCCTCGATCCCCTCTTCCAGGACAGTTTCGTCCTCTTTTCCCCAGCGGTCCAGCATGTTGGCATATCCCTGAATCACAGAGATCGGTGTACGGAGTTCATGAGAGGCATCCGACACAAAACGGGACTGCTGTCGGTAAGAATCCCTCATACGGTCGATGAGATTATTCACTGCCTGTTCCAGCCCCTGCAGCTCCTTGTCCCCGATATGAAGATGCCCCCTGCCATCTTCTGGATCTACGTTGGAAATGGCATCTTCCAGAAGATGAAACTTACTCTCATCAAAGGCGATGCTGCTCAGTTCTTCCGCTTTTTTAGCCAGCTCATTCAGAGGGTGGAGCTGATACCGGATTTTCTTCGCACCGCCAATAAACTGAAAAAGCAGTGACAGGATCTGTACCGTCACGGCGATACACAGACACACGGTAACAGAGGCAAGAAACATCATCATATCTGCCTTCAGCACCCTGCCCTGTCCCCAGTCCACGACATAATAAATAACTCCTGTCGGAGGTCCTTTTTCAAACCAGCGGCTGACCCCTCTCCACTCTAGATCACCAACCTGGTTGAGCTCCACGGATACACACCAGGCGGCAGTTGCCAGCAAAAACATCCCCAGATCCATCCAGAAATAAGATAGAAACTGCTTCCAGACGATCCTGCCATTGATCCTCCTGGCGATGGAAGACATTCTGTTTCTCTCTTTTTTCTCTCTACTCATCTTCTGGCCTCTCTTCCCGGATCACATATCCCACTCCCCGCACCGTCTGTATCATCCGGATCCCAAAACGCTCATCGATCTTGCTTCTAAGATACCGGATATAGACGTCGATCATATTGGTCTCTCCCAAATAATCATAACCACATACCCGGTTCAGAAGCACTTCTCTGGTCATAACAATATTTTTATTCTCCAGCAGGATCTTTAACAGCTCAAACTCCCGGTTGGTCAGTTCCACCTGCCGGCCCGCCACCCTCACCTCATACCGCTGCGTATCCATCGTCAGTTCCCCGAAACCCAGGCTGTTCTTCTCTGCCACCCCGCCTGCCAGCCCCGTCATCGCCGCTTTTTTCAGAACAAGACGGATTCTCGCCAGAAGTTCCTCGATGGCAAAGGGTTTGGTAATATAATCATCCGCGCCTCCGTCCAGTCCTGCCACTTTATCCATAACGGCATCTCTTGCAGTCAGAAGGATCACCGGCAGGGCAGAGGTCCTGCGAAGTCTCCGCAGCACCTCAAACCCATTGAGCTCCGGAAGCATGATATCCAGAAGCATCAGATCATAGCCTCCCTGTTCTGCCTCTGCCAGTCCTTCCCGTCCGTTGGTACATTTACTCACCTCGTAACCTTCATGTTTCAGTTCCAGTTCGATAAATCTTGCAATTTTTTCCTCGTCCTCAACGATCAGAATCCTCTCCGCCATCTGTAAACTCCTTTTTGATCTTTTCTGCAGCATTAGATGCGCTGTCCATCGCCTTGTTCACATCCACTTCCACCTTATCGATCCCCTCAAATGAATAGTGACAGCCACAGAAAAGCCCCACCAGCATAACCACAAAGACACACCAGAATGCGATAATAAGTATGATGACAAACACCGTCACGGGAACGCTGATGATGGTCTTGCCGTCGCGCTCCACTTTAAACAGCGTCTCATTTCCCTTCTGTATCATTCTTCCACACCAGCTGAAAAAACTGTTCAGTGTCTCACTGAGTCCGCTACGGTTCTTCTGGGTGGAACTTGCCGCCTTCTCGATCTTCTCCGGCTCCTCGTACTGTGTCGTATAACTGGTGTTTTTGGGTTCCTTTACCTTTCCCTGTTTTTCCAGATACACGATGGCATCCAGAAGATCCCAGCCACACTCTTCCAGCGCCTGTTTAGCCTCCTCGTAGCTCACATCTGCCTTTTTTCTTAACCGTTCGACTTTTTCTAATTCGTCCATCCAATCCTCCATTTCCCCACATCTGTAGAATGTGGCCCTCTATTTACTTCGTTTGACACTTATATAATAAGTTATCAGAATTAAAAGATAATTGGCGAAACATTAAAATTAGATTAAAATAGCATTTATCATCTATATTGTTACTCCGAAACCAGGTTATTGAGCCACATCCCCCGGACCAGAAGTACAAATCCCACCACTGCTTTTACGACATCCACCCCACAGCAGACAAAATAAAGCGGAACGACAGCCAGGCTGGTATACCTGGATAAACACCAGGCAAGAGGAATCGACACCGCCCAGATAAATCCACTGTCAAATAAAAAGGTAATAATGGTCTTTCCGCCGGACCGGATCGTAAAATAGGCAGCATGCAAAAAAGCATTCACCGGCATATACACTGCCAGAGTAAGGATAAATCTAGTAGCGAGATGCCTTATACTCTCAGAAGTCTCGTATACTTGTGGGAAAATAAACGCCGCCCCTGCCAGAAGCATCGCCACCCCCACACAGATCCCAGTGGAACAGAAAATAATCCGATAAGCGCTCCTTTTCGCCTCCTCCATCTTTCCGGCGCCCAGAAGCTGTCCGACGATGATCGCCACACTATTTCCGATGGAAAGAAATACGACATTAAAAAGATTATTCAGTGTATTGGAGATATTCATGGCGGCGACTACCTCCAGACCGCGCACCGAATAGCACTGCATAAGCATCGCCATGCCCGCCGCCCAGAACCCCTCATTCAGAAGCAGAGGCGTTCCCCGCACCAGAATTTTCTTTACCAGTTCTGCCGGAATATACAGACTCTGGTACAGTCCACGGATAAAAGTATTCCGCTCATGGTTTCTATGGGTCCAGACCAGAATAATCATCATCTCCACCAGTCTCGCTGCCACTGTACCAATGGCGGCACCGCTGGCACCCAGGGCAGGCGCCCCGAATTTACCATAAATCAGGATGTAGTTTAAAATCAGGTTTACCAGCACAGATACCAGTCCCGCTTTCATCGGCACCAGCGTCTGCCCCGTTTCTTTCAGCGTTCCTGCATATACCTGGACAACCGCAAAAGGAACAAATGAGACCATCACAATATGCAGATAATCCAGACCGTATCCCAGCGTATTGACAACACTTCCCACACTCCCCTCCTGGTGAAGATAGAGCTGGATCAGAGAGTTTCCAAAACTTCCCATAACCAATAACCCAGCTATGGTGATAACAGCACAGCAGATCAGTTTGAACCTCACCGTGTAACGCACTCCCTCATCATTTCTCTGACCAAAATACTGCGCAGTAAAAATGCCCGGTCCGGACACCGCGCCAAATACCAGAAGATTGTATACAAAGACTAACTGATTGGCGATGGCAACTCCCGTCATCTGTTCCGTTCCCACCTGTCCCACCATGATATTGTCCAGCATACTGGCAAAATTCGTGATCCCCATTTGGATCATCATAGGGACGGCGATGCCAAACAGGCGTCGGTAAAAAGTCCTGTCCCCAATCAGTTTTTCTCTTACTTTATGATTCATTTTTTTCCTCCATTTCTATTCCCTCCGAAGTCCAGACCTGGGCTTTTGTATCTACCAGCACCAGTTGAATCTCCGGATGAGAAGCAGCATATTGAACCGCCTTCTCTTTCCCCATTACAAACAGGGCAGTGGCAAGGCTGTCCGCCGTGACACCATCCTCTCCAATGACCGTAACACTCATAAGATCACTCTGCGCCGGCGCTCCGGTCTTTTTATCTATAATATGATGATATACCTTTCCATCCTTCTCAAAATATCTCTGATAGGAACCAGAAGTGATCACTGCCTTATCCCCAATACGTATCGTCCCTAATACGCTGGTTCCATCGGCCGGATCAGTAATGCCGACCGTAAAGGGCGTTCCATCCGGCTTTTTCCCAAAGGTCTGAACATTTCCTCCCAGGGAGACCACCGCCGCCTGGGCGCCTCCTTTCCTAAACAGTTCCATCAGCTTTTGGGAAAGATATCCTTTAGCGATGCCGCCCAGGTCGATCTCCATTCCCTTAGGCAGCATCACCCTGTTATCCGGCTCCAGCTGGATCTTAGAAGCATCCACTTTTTTTAGCAGACGACCAAGCTCCTCCGGCTCCGGCACCCGGTACTCCTCCTTAGTAAATCCCCAGGCACGCACCAGAGGATAGATGGAAATATCAAAGAGTCCTTCTGTTTCCTTCGATATCTCGATGCTTTTCTGGATCAACTCATAAGTTTCTGGGGACACCTGTTCCGCTTTGCCCGCCGCCTGGTTTAATCTCGCCACATCACTGGTCCTGGTATTGACAGAAAAAAGTCCCTCATATTTTTGAACCAGCTGTCTGGCCTCGTTCAGCAGTTCCGATGCCGATTCTCCGTACACTGTCAGATCCATTATGGTATCCATGGCAAAAATCTCTGCCGTCTCCTTCCCCATAACGGATGTACTCCCACAACCTGTACCTGTCATCAAAATCAGGCATACCAATACCATCACACACAACATACTTTTTCTTATCTCTTTCCTCATCTGCATTCCTCCCGTCCCTGTGCTGCCTCTCTCGAAAATACACAGCCACAGTAATTCTGCCGGTATAAATGATATTCCCTGGAGAGCTCGATGCTTCTCTTATACCCGTTTTTCTTCTTAAAATCCGATGGCAGATAGGCAATGCCGTATTCTCCAGCCAATGTCTCCCCGATCTCCATCAGCTTGTCCGCATTTTTATGGGGACTGATGGATAATGTGGTGCAGAAATAATCGGCCCCTTCTTTTACCGCCATCTCAGCAGTCTTCCGAAGCCGCATATCATAACACCGGAAGCAACGTCTGCCACACTCCGGTTCCTTCTCAAGCCCTTCCGCCATCTCAAAAAACAGCTGATTATCGTAATCCCCATCCAACAGCTGCACTGAATTGGGATAATGGTTCTCCTCCACAAGACGGATCAGCTCTGCCTTCCTTTTTTTGTATTCTTCTGGTTCGGTAATGTTTGGATTATAAAAATAAAGAATGATCTCGAAATAGGAAGAGAGGTACTCCAGTACATAGCTGCTACAGGGAGCACAGCAGCAGTGCAGAAATAACGTCTTCGTTTGATTTTTCTTCACGATCTGTTCCAGTAATTGATCTAATTCTTTCTGATAATTTCTATGATTCATCCCTAACCTCATCTCTCTCGTATCATGACTGCTGTCTTACACTGGTTCCTTCAATCCGATCACCGCCGCCAGGTTTCCTCTCTTTCCCTTTGTATACCGATGTGAAAACAAAAGTTCTGGATGTTCATTGGTACACAAGCCGCTGATGGCAATACGCTCCGGCTTCAAGCCGGCCTCCCGCAGAATAATCTCATTAGCACGCCAGAGGTCCAGCTGATAATGACCATTTTTCTTTTTCTCGTAGATCTGATTCCAGTCTCTTTTGTCAAATACCTTTTGAAACTCCGCGATCACATCTTCGCTGACCTCATAACATCTCTGGCAGATCGATGGTCCGATCACAGCCCGCAGATCTTCCGGCCGGGAAGCAAATTCCAGGTGCATCCGCTCCACCATCTTCTCACCCATCCGCAAAACCGTCCCCCGCCATCCGGAATGAGCATTTCCCACCGCATGCCGCACCGGATCATAAAAAATCAGCGGTACACAATCAGCAAAAAAAGTCATGAGCATCACTCCCGGCTCATCAGTCACCAGACCGTCAGTCTCCCGGATCCGGCGGTTTTCCTTAAACACTTCCCCGGTATCCGCTTTCCCCACCCGGAGAATCTTTGTCCCATGGACCTGGTCAGTCAGCACCAGCTGTTCCGTCTTATATCCCAGCGCCTCCGCCAGCAGGCAGTGATTCCTCTTCACATCCTCTGGCCGGTCTCCTCTGGTGAAGCTTAGATTCATCGTAGCACAGTCACCACAGCTCACTCCGCCCAGTCTGGTAGAAAAGCCATGTATGGCCGGATATCCATCAAACAGCGGAAACTGCAGATAAGGTGTTAGTTTTGCATCAATATATTTTATATTTTGATTTGATTCAAATATCATTTTTTCTCCTTTCTGATCACTTGCATAACTTTCACAGAATATAGTATACTACATTCATATAAGATTGAACAGAAAAATTGGAGGGATTTTATGCCATCACTATACGCTCACCACTCCTTTGGGAAAGAAATTTACAAAAACCTTCCAGAGGATCTCAAGCAAATTATCCGAAAATACCCAAAAGCTTTTAATGCCGGACTCCAGGGACCCGATTTCTTATTTTTCTATCGTCCCTTTATCAAATGCGGCCCCAATAAACTGGGGCGATCCCAGCACAGCCAGCCTTTTTGCGACTTTCTGGAAAGAGTACGCCCGGTGATCCGTAAAAAAGGAAAAGACTGTGGCGAATACGCTTATCTTCTCGGCTTTATCTGTCATTTTATGCTGGACAGTGAAAGCCATACCTATGTCAATAAAAAAGCGGAAGAACCCGGCTATAATCATCTTGTGATGGAAATCGAATTTGATCGGTATCTGATGAAGAAAGATGGCAGAAATCCACTTCTCTATCCCGCCTGGAAACATATCACCTGGGATAAAGATACGCTGGATGCGATCCATGGAATTTATGGATTTTTTGAACTCTCCAGGGAAAAGATCAAAAAATCCCTGCGATCCATGTCCTTTATCAAATGGTTTTTTACCACCGGGAGAACCTTCCGCCGGTTATTTATCCGTCTCGGCATGTTTGTATCCTGTCATTATAAAAAACTGGAAGGACATATGATGGATCTGGTTCCCAAGGGAAATTCTAAAGAGACAAACCGCATTCTGGACAAAATCTATCACAGCACCCTTGGCATGTGTCTGGATATGATTCATCAGTTTGACGCCGTCATTCTCACAAATTCCCCATTCCACGAACGGTTTGGCACAAACTTTAAAAACAATGAGCAAATCTCAGGCGAAAGCAGTCCCCAGGCATCCTGAAATCAGGATACCTGGGGAAATTATTTATGTACAACACAAAACATACATTAAAAAGGAGCACCACTTCGTAATAATCCGTACTGAACGATGCTCCTTTTTGATCAAAAATATGATCTTATTTAATCTTAATCGTAATCGTTTTCTTTACTTTTTTAACCTTTGCTGTCACCTTTACTTTTCCTTTTTTCAAGGCTTTCAGTTTGGCTTTCTTACTACCCTTACTTGTAATCTTAGCCAGCTTTTTCTTATTCACTGACCATTTCACTTTTCCGGAGACATTGGTGAGCTTTGCCGTCAATGTAATGCTCTTCCCCTTTTTAACCGTCTTCTTTGCTGTAATCTTGATGGAAGCCTTTTTCTTCTTCGCCGTTGGAGTGTAAGTCGGAGGCACAACGACCGGCGGATTAACCGAAGGCGGATTTGCACCTGGTCCCTGAGGCGCCGGTGTCGGAGCCGGTGTTGGCACCGATGGTGCTTCCACTTCCCGCTGAATCTTAACGGTATAATTCTTCATCGTCTCATGGTCTTCTGCATATACCTTTAAGGATAATGTCGTCGTATCTGCTGTCAAGGTATATACCTGGGCTTTGGCGTCATTGATCAGCTCATCATTGACATAGACAAGTCCATATCTGTCTGCAATATCAAATTTAAGTTTCGTACTCTCTGTATTTGCCGGCAGGGTTACCGTAAATTCTTCACCACTCTGAGCCACCGTTCCATTGTTACATGTAACTGCATTCAGAGAAGCGTTATTGTTGTAATTTATCGTAGTAAACAGACCACCTACCAGTCGGGCGCTGTCTGCTGTGGCAGAACCACTCTCAAATTTCAGGACAACTACTGTATAATCCTTACCCTCTACCTGGATGGTCTTTACGCTATTTTTCAGAACATCAGCAGGGATCTCAAAGGACTCTGAATAAAAAGCTTCCTCTCCTGTGTAGTTCAATGTCTTTTCTACAATCACCGAATCCCCCACAGAGACCTTAATGGTCTTGCCATTATCTTCTTTGGCAAACTGACAGAGAACGGAATTCTTCTTTTCCTGATTCACGATCATATTGTAAGCGAAGTATCCCCCCACTTTGGCAAGACGCGTGCTTCCTCCACCATCGATGGTTCCAGCTTCTGAATTGCTCTCATCCATCTGATGAATATCATCTTTTTCATACTGCCCATAACCCGGCTGGGTGGAATCAATTTTGCTGGCATTCAGCCTTCCATTTTCTTTATTTGCCAGAATCTCTCCCTCGTCAGCCGTCTCGAAGGGACTCTTAAAGTACCAGTAAATTCCATATCTCTCATCATTCAGCGTATTAAAAGGAACAAAAGTCAGTGTCTCTCCAAAGAGTTCTTCTGCATCCGTACCTTTTAGTTTAAAGGTAAGAGTATCTGCAGATGTATCCCGAACAAGATAGGTATTGATATCTGCAATAAATTCATCCATTGTAAGCATTTCCTGAATGGTCAGTGTCTCATTTCCCAGAGGTGTCGCAGCTTTTGAATCTCCATACGAAATACGAATATCCTCTTCCTGGGAACCAACCACTTTATACAACGGTGCAGTCAAATCTCTGCCGGCCCATGTGGTCTGGGTCATTTTTTCCGTTCCTAGTCTGGCTGCCAGAACTGTCGGACCATACTGGAATCCATAAACCGTATTATTATCCGGCAGACCGACTGCCTTTACTTCCATCGGATACTTGATCGAGATCTCATCGTTTTCTTTCCAGTCCCTTGTGATGGAAATATAGCCATTGGAGCTGACTGCATCTTTGATCTCTTCTCCGTTCACTTTTACGGTTACCTTGCCACAGGCCCAGTCGGGTACCCGCAGGGCAATGGCCGCATTGGATGAAGCCGCACTATTTAACAAATGCATCTTGAAAGATGCTTCCTCAGAATTTGTCACATCGGAATTCTGTGTGATCTCAAGGTTTTTCTCATTCCATTTTACCCGGGAAGCCACATACTGGTTTACAACCAGTGTGGAATCGTTATGGAAATAAATGCTGTCTCCCAATTTTGTAAAGTTTTCCATACCACTTCCGGTACAGCACCAGAACATGTTATTTGCAGGATCTGGATTTCCAAAAGTCTTATAATATCCCGTTGCCATCGGAATAAAGTAAGCAGCTGCAGCACCATCATCTGCCTTTACCGCTCCCATGATAGAATTGCGGAGTGTGGTCTCATAGTAATCTGAGTATTTCTTTTCCCCGGTAAGTTTATACAGTTCACGTGCTAATTTCAGCATGTTGTGGGCACAGCAGCTCTCACATGTTGTCTTGGTACGTGTGGCATCCAGCTTCTCCTCCTCACGGAAGTGCTCCATTACGCTGACACCGCCCGTGATATAAGCATATTTATCTACTGCCATGTCAAAGAATTTTTCAGCCCATTCCAGGTACTCTTCATCTCCCTCACCCAGCTCGTCTTTTGCCTTCAATACAGAATAACGTTTTAAGGCTCCTACAAACTTAGGGATCGTGGTGTTGGCATGCTTACCGTTCAGTTTATCAGCTTTACCAGATGTAACATCCTTAAAGAGATCTGTCTGATCAAACTTGTGGGCGCTTTCCAGATATCTCTCATCCCCTGTATAGTAATACAGATCATACAGACAATCGTTCATGCCGCCATACTCTGTCCATAACACACGATTGTTTGTGGAAGTGTTCCACTTGCTGGAACGGTTGTAGATCCAGTCACCGAGACCTTTCGCAACTTCCAGAGCCTCTTCATTTCCTGTGTATCTGTATGTATCCACCAGACCGGTCAGCATCTTGTGCATATTATACCAGGGCACCCATGTATCCCCAGTTGCTTTTCCCTCGATAATGTCAAACTGTAACTCCACATTTTGAGGATCTTTGATCTGGGCACCAAAGATAAATCCCGTATCGAGCTTATCCTGGCACTCCTTTAGACCGGAGATCAGCGCCGCTGACTTCTCTTTCAATTCTTCGTCTCCCACCGCCCGGACTGCCTGTGCAACTGCGGAGAGATAATGACCAACACTATGACCGCCCAGAAGGCTGTCTTCCCAGCCTTTATATGGTTTTATACCCTTTGTGTCAACACCTGCCGTCTCACGGAACCGGGACAGCAGACGGTCGTTATCGAATTTTTTCAGGAATTCGATATCTGACTGCTGTGCCGCCAGATAATAACTGTCTGTGATCTCTACATCATCCAGGTTGAACTGCGAAAGATCCTGCATGGAACTCTCTGCCAGCACTTTAAGATCGAATTTTTTCTTATATTGCAAATCACCCATAGAAACCGTTGCCTCCAATGTCACCTGTGCATCCGGCTGACCCGCTGCCGGTCTTGTCACTGTTCCGTCTGTAGAAATGGCATCTTCCTGGGAAGAAGTCCAGGAAATGCTGCTTCCATTCTCTCCCTGTTCTGGCAGCGAAAGATTGGATGTAATCTGTTCTGATCTAAATTTCAGAGCACTTACATCTTTACTAAGCGCCGTTTTATTCTCATCCTTACTTTCCGCCCTGGAAACGGATGCCCCCGTCGGAGTAATGCATCCAAAGATCAGGGCACCGCTGAGTAAAACCGCCATTCCCCGGTTTATCAAGCTTCGCCTTTTATTTTGCATCATACCTACCTCCTCGTATTTTGGTATTTGTTGATATCTACTATGCCATAAAAGATAAAATATGTAAATATCAAAAGGTAATATGAGGTGCGAAAAGGTAAGATTATATGAAAATTTCTTTTAACTTAACCTTTCAATTCCGTTATTTTATGGTAAAATAATGTCAGGGTAAAAAGGTTATTGATCAGAGAGGAGCAACGCCATGGAAGAATTAAAAATATCACTTTCTGCACAAATCCGTTATAAATTTTATGGACTTTTTGAAGCCCCCTCCAGAGAGTGGATGCACATGTCAAGAAATCTGGAAGAATTTCAGCTTATCCTTATGGTAAAAGGAACTTTATATATTGCCGATAAACAAGAAAAATATGTGGTATCCACCGGTGAATATCTGATCATGAAGCCCGGTTTTCAATATGGCTACAAATCTTCCCAGTGCTCTTTTTACTGGGTTCATTTCGACTGCCCCTTTATGAATGTTCCAAAGGAACAGATCATCTCCCTTCCCTGCCAGGGAACCATCAAAAATCTGGGACGTTTTCATGTCCTTTTTACACAATTAAATGATATTTATGTTACCTATGAAAACCAATGCGCGACGAATTTTTTCGCCACCAATATCCTGTTGGAATTATTTAATCAGGTTTCATCGGAAAATCCCATTCCCGCTTCAGCGGAGGACAAGCTGCATCGGAATATTATTACTTATATTAAATGGAGCCGCGCCTACCGGGTAAAGGTAAAGGATCTGGCAGAACATTTTGGATACCATCCCAAGTATCTTTCCACTGTCTTCCGAAAAAAAGAAGGCATTTCGTTAAAACAATACCTCATCGACCAGACCATGGAATGCGCCAAAGAAGAGCTGTGTAATACCGAACGGAGCATCTTATCCATTGCATTAAGTATGGGGTTTTGTGACGGACATGCCTTCTCTCATTCCTTCAAACACGCTGTTGGAGTAACCCCAACAGAGTATCGGAACAGTCATCAGTTTCTGGATAAAAACGATAACTAAATATTTTACACAAAAACCCCCTCCATCCGTTCAAACAGATGAAAGGGGCTTTTGTTATTATTATCTTACGTCAGAGAGACGCATATATATTAGTTGGTCGGCTCAAATGTCCAAACCTGATTGGTTCCTTCCCAATATCCATTCTGCACTACATTGGTGTTGTCAGCCACTCTCAGATGAAGACCACTCTTATCATTTGTCACTTTAGTCATAATTCCAAGCTGACCAGCTACAGCGGTAGTTTTAAGTTTAAACTGCTGTGCTTCTCCACTGTATGCATGATAAATATTAATATTTGTATTATCTGCAGTACCTGCACCACTTACATCAAGCATAAAGTCACCCAGAGCACTGGTGAGTGTAACATAGCCATTATCCAGCTTTGTCAGATACCATTTTTCTCCTCTGGCGCCAGTCTTAGCCCCAGCCTGTACATTCTGTCCTGCTGCTCCCACATTTCCTTCTACCTGAAGATATTTTCCAGATGCTGGATTCTTAATGCAGTACCATCCGTTTGGAAGAGTTCCGCTAACCGTAGTATTTGTCTTTAATGTGCAGACAAACGTTGATACGCTGTTTGCTGGCAGATAAGCCCAGAATCCATTGCCATCAAGGGCAAGGTTGGACGTCTTAGCCAGGTTCTCACTTCCGGATGTACGGTAACGGTCTACATTTGAGATGTTTTGTCCATTCACAGCAAATTTCTGGGAAATATCAGATGATCCCTTGTTTACTGCCACGATAACAGCTTTTCCATCTCCTGTATATGCAGATACATACACACCATTATTTGGGTTCTCTGTCGCCTGTACTCTCCTATAGCCAGGACGGATGAATTTTGAATACTGTGCCATACAATAACCACGTTTACTGATGGTTCCGTTCTCTCTCATCGGACTATAGCTTCTGCGGATGTACCACCATACATAAGTCTGAAGATTATTGATCATAGCATTATGTATATGATCTGAAACACCCAGTGCCTCCGGCCATCTGTCTGCTGAATTGTTATCGCTGTTTGGATAATATACCTCAGTCATCCAAAGTTCTTTGCCGGCACCTTTCTGCTGGAACAACGGATAAACGAAATCTTTGTACTGTGTTCCGTACAGATGGGTTCCCATAATATCCACATTTGCAAGAGCCTGTGGATCATTCAGAATAGGATCTGACATCGTCTTGTTATAAGAGAAGGACTCCGGTGCAATAAGACGGCAGTTGATCGATCCTGCATGATACTTCAGGAAGTTGAGGATCTCACTTGGTGTCCACCATGTCCACTCATGTCCATAATCCGGCTCGTTTGCCATAGAAATAGCATACAGGTTTACCCCATTGTTTTTCATAAATGTGACAAAATTATTCAGATGCTGTGCATACTGAGCGTATTTGTCATGTTTCAAACGC
>JAAVZE010000073.1 GCA_022791495.1 Eubacterium sp. | reverse complement strand
TTCAACGGTGTAGGAAGTGTGCTGAGCTTTCTGCCGATCATTGTGACATTGTTTTTCTTCCTGTCACTGCTGGAGGATACCGGTTATATGGCCAGGGTTGCCTTTGTCATGGATAAGCTTCTTCGCAAGATTGGTCTTTCTGGAAGAAGCATCGTGCCGATGCTGATCGGCTTTGGGTGTACGGTGCCCGGCGTCATGGCGAGCCGGACACTGCCTTCGGAACGGGATCGCAAGATGACGATCCTGATGACGCCCTTTATGAGCTGTACGGCAAAGCTTCCGATCTACGGATTTTTTACCTCTGCCTTTTTCCCAAAACGTGGAGCTCTCGTTATGATCGGTCTGTACCTTTCCGGAATTGCAGTTGGGATTATTATGGCATTTGTATTGAAAAACAGTATGTTTAAGGGGGAGGCCGTACCCTTTGTGATGGAGCTCCCCAATTACCGTGTGCCTGGTATGAAAAACGTGGCGCAGCTGTTGTGGGAAAAGGCAAAAGATTTTTTACAGAAAGCATTTACTGTGATTTTCGTGGCTACCGTGGTGATCTGGTTTTTACAGACTTTTGGCATTCATTTTAATATGGTAGAGGATTCCCAGGACAGTATTTTAGCGATGATCGCCGGGGCGATAGCGCCGGTATTTGCACCATTAGGATTTGGCGACTGGAGGATTTCCACGGCACTGATCAGCGGTTTTATGGCGAAGGAAAGTGTAGTATCCACACTGTCTATATTATTTGGAGACACTGCTTCCTTAATGTCTGCGATCACTCCGCTGTCTGCTCTGTCCCTGCTGGTTTTTTGTCTTTTATATACGCCCTGTGTGGCAGCGGTGGCATCCATTAAGCGGGAGTTAGGAGGCAGATGGGCGGCAGCAGTGGCAGTGCTTCAGTGTGTGATCGCCTGGATCTGCGCATTCTTTGTCTATCTGGTTGGAATGGCTTTAGTTTAATCGTCTGCTTCCTTATGATTTGTTATGCATAAAGTAATAGTAAAAGAAAATACTATAGATAAACACATCGGGCAGTACGGCAGCAAACGACGAGTTCGGGCTGACAGGTGCTGCCCGATGTCGTTCACAAAATTTTCACAATTTTTGTTAGCACTCGAGCTTGACGAGTGCTAACAAAAGTGGTATAACTAAGTTACAGAACAAAAACATCTAACTTTTCAGAATGGAGGAATGACTTATGTTAGTACCAAGAATTTTAAATGATAGTTTTACAGACCGTTTTTTTGATGACATGTTCCGTTTCCCATTCGACACCGTTCGTAAATCACAAGTGCCGGGAATGAACGTGGATGTTCAGGAGTTCGAGGACAGATACTTGATGGATATCGAACTTCCGGGGTATACAAAAGAAGATATACAGGCAGATCTGAAAGACGGATACCTGACGATATCGGCCAATCACACAGAGAATCAGGATGCGAAGGACGAGGAAGGGAAATATATCCGCAGAGAACGCTATTATGGACAGTGCCAGAGAAGCTTTTTCGTCGGAAAAGAGCTTACCGAGGAAGATATCAAGGCTAGTTTTAAGGATGGTATCCTGAAACTTACCGTTCCGAAGAAAGAGAAAAATCCTGCGGTGGAGGAGAAAAAACAGATCGCTATCGAGGGATAACAGGCAGGGCTGTCTGGTTCTGGTAAAACGAATTTTTGCAGAGGGATTGACAGAAACATTCTATTTCTGCCAATCCCTCTGTTTTTGTATATCTCATTACAGACCCAATAAAATCTTTATTCCCAGAAGAATCAGTACGATGCCCCCCGCAATCTCCGCCTTTTTTTGAAAACGGCTTCCAAATGCGCGGCCGATGCCTACCCCGGCGACAGAGAAAAGGCAGGTGGTCAGTGCGATGATCACACAGGCACAGAGGGTGTTAGAAAAAGATGTCAGGGAAGCAGAGAGGGAGACGGGGATGCAGGCAAAAGTGACGCCGGCAGCCAGTGCATCGATACTAGTGGCGATAGCGAGTAAAAACATTTCCTGGATTCCCAGTCCCCCGTCCTGTCTTGTGTCATTTTCTGTGAGAGCCTCCCGGATCATATTTCCACCGATAAAGACAAGAAGGACAAAGGCGATCCAGGACGAAAAAGAAGTGATGTAGCTGGTGAACTGAATGCCTAAAAGGTAGCCGGTAAGGGGCATAAGTCCCTGAAAGCTTCCAAACCAGATCCCTACGATCAGTGCGTTTTTGAGAGTTGCCTTTGGCAGAGCCAGTCCTTTGCAGATGGACACGGCGAAGGCATCCATCGAAAGACCGGCAGCAAGAATAAGTACAGTGAATAGGTTCATTTTCATTTCCTCCTACATGCGAGCATGGTGTATTCTCAATACACCCGGCTTTACTTTTTACAGTAAAAAAACTCATATATGGCAATCAGCGCCATATATGAGTCTCGTTCATTAAGATATGCCAGACCGGCGATAAAGGGCGCCAGACAGTATGTTGACATATCACACAACAGAATTATGCAAACTACTCCCTCATAAGGTTGTACTTATGATACTAAAATTGATACAGAAAGTCAATCATTTTTGTAAAAGATTTTATCGTGACAATGTCCTAGCTGTGTATTATAATAATGATGCTGGGTAAAGGTAATTTGACCTTTTGACACTGGTATCAGAAAACGAAAGAGGAAGGGATATACAATGAGACTCAAGATTAAAATGCTGGCAATGGCGGTGGGAATATTATTTTTTGTTTTGGTGGCACAAAGTAAGACAGAGGCGGCAGTCAAAGATTTTCAGGTCTTTACACAGACATGGAATACCATGGAAGTTATGGTTGGGGATACCGGTTATCTCAGACCCCAGACGGAAAACCTCAAAGATCCCTTGGGACAGCCGGTTCAGATCGCCAGCTGGGTATACTCCAGTAATGATCCGTCAGTGGTGTCAGTGGATGGGAATGGATACTATCAGGCGCTCCGGCTGGGATCTTGTGAAGTGATTATCCAGGGATATTCTTCATCGGGAATGCTGCTGTTTTCTGCCACGTGTACCATTCAGGTATCGGTGGACATGTCAGGAGTGACTTTGGAAAAAAACATATTGACAGGGTATCTGTGTGGTGAAAGCCAGTTTTCAGAAAATATTCAGATTCATTCTTCTTATGTGCTGAATGAGGAAAATTCAGAATTTACATACAGTTCCACGAATCCAGATATGTCGGTGGGATGCAGCCTGAAGGACAATGTGCTGATTATAGAGAGTAGTTCAGAGGGTAAGACGGTTCTGAGTGTGACGATCAATGGCAAAGTCTTTGAGATTCCGGTCACCATAACAAGGCTGGAGATCTCTAAGAGAAGTTATGTGGGTTCAAAGGGGAGGACCTTTCGATTAAAGATTAAAGGAACCGGAGAAAAAGTGGTTTGGAGCAGCAGTAACTCCAAAGTGGTAAAAGCAGCAGGAAACGGCATCGTCCGAATGCGCCGGAATGGAAATGCGGTGATCACAGCGAATGTTGCGGGCCACAAACTGGGCTGTGCCATATCTGTCATTTCTCCCAAACTTCTTAAGGTGGTGAAGCGGGCAAAATATATTGGGAAAAACTGGAAATACAGCCAGCCTAAGAGAATGCAGAAGGGATATTATGACTGCAGTTCTCTTGTCTGGAGGACCTATGGCCAGATAGGGAAAAAATTTGGAATGGCAAACTATGCTCCGGTGGCGGCGGATCTTGCCAAATGGTGTAAAAAGCATGGTAAGGTTCTGACAAAGTCCTATACCAGACAGCATATACAGAAAATGAAGTTCCGGCCGGGGGACCTGATGTTTGAGACCGGTCAGGACAACGGAAGATACAAAGGGATCTATCATGTGGAAATGTTTGTGGGGTATGCAGTGGCCTATTATGATGAAAAAGGCAAACCAGTTCTCAATGAACTATGGGCAGCGAGACCGGAAGGATGTTATGGTGGTGGGCATCTTATGGAGCGTCCTTAGCTCAACGTCGGATTCAATTTCGCGCCGTCGGGCTAGCTCAACAGAACCAATTTCGGCATTTCTCTTTCATGCATGCCTTAGCGGCTGGCTCGGTGGAGACAGAACATGATTATTATAATAAGCAGGGAACCTCCGACAATTCCAGTATTCGCTATTTGTGAGAGATCAATTTTGTGTTCTACAGAGAAGACTGCGAGGAGGGCCAGGAATATTCCCACCAGTCCCTCTCCGGCGATCATACCAGAGCTGAACAAAATTCCATTGTTCAGCTTTCTTTTTTTATCTTCTTCAGAAAGCTTTCTCTTTTCAAGAAACAGCCGAATGAGACCTCCCAGCATAATGCAGGTACTAAGTTCCAGCGGCAGATAGAGACCAATGGCAACGGGAAGTACCGGGATTCGCAATACTTCCACTGCGATGGCGATAAAGATGCCGATAAAGATCAGTCCCCAGGGAAGATTTCCGTTCATAACACCTTCCACCAGCATCTTCATCAATGTGGCCTGCGGGGCAGATAATTCAGTGGAGCCAAATCCCCAGGCAGAATTCAGGAGGTATAATACTCCTCCGATGGCGATGGCAGCGGCAATGGTTCCAATCAGTTCACCAATCTGCTGTTTTTTGGGGGTGGCACCCAGCAGATAACCGGTTTTCAGATCCTGGGAAGTATCCCCTGCCATACAGGAGATGATGCAGATGATCGAACCGATGGCGATGGCGGCCTGCATTCCGTGGGAACCAGCTTCTCCGGCAGCTTTCAGGATCAAGGTAGAAAAAAGGAGCGTGGCGATGGCCATACCTGATACTGGATTGTTGCTGCTTCCTACGAGTCCTACCATCCGGGAGGATACGGTGGCAAAGAAGAATCCGAATAGAATGATCAGGATGGCGCCGAGTAAATTAACAGGAACAACAGGTAATAGCCATATGAACAGAATCATTGCTAAAATCGCTGAAAAGATGAACTTCATATTAAGTTCCAAGGAGGTCCGCTCGGTACTTATATTATTGGAGGAGGAAAGCCCTTTGATGGAATCCCTGAAGGTGGACAGGATCAGCGGAAGGGACTTGACCAGACTGATGATTCCGCCTGCGGCCACGGCGCCAGCGCCAATGTAGCGGATGTAGAGACTCCAGATATTGCTGGCGCCTCCTTTGGTATAAAGATGAAAGATGGTGTCATTGCCAGGGTAAAGAACCGTATCTGAGCCGAAGAGAATGATAGCGGGGATCAGTACAAACCATCCCAGGATGCCACCTGCCAGCATATAGGATGAAATCCTCGGACCACATATAAAGCCGACTCCGATCAGAGCGGGGTATATCTGGGTGGATAATTCTGTTTTTAACAAAGAGATATTGACAGAGATCCTGCCGGGAATAACCTTAAATCCGTCTACGAGAAATTTGCACAGAGCGGCGAATCCCATACCGCCAAATACAGTTTTTGCGCCTTCGCCGCCTTTTTCACCGGCGAGGAGAACTTCGGCGCAGGCGGTACCTTCTGGATAGGGAAGGGTCTTATGTTCCTGAACAATAAGGGCGCGGCGAAGGGGCACCATAAACATGACACCTAAAATACCTCCACAGATGGAGATGATGAAGATTTCAAAAATGCCGGGAGCTTCCATGATTCCCTCTGACGCCCACAGAAAGAGTGCCGGAAGGGTGAAAATGGAGCCGGCAGCCAGTGATTCTCCTGCGGATCCGATTGTCTGTACCATGTTGCTTTCCAGGATCGAATCGCGGCGAAGGACAATACGGATAATGCCCATGGAGATTACGGCAGCAGGAATGGAGGCTGAGACAGTCATTCCAACCCGGAGTCCAAGGTAGGCGTTGGCAGCTCCGAATACGATGGCGAGAAGAACTCCCATTATAATAGAAGAGACTGATAGTTCAGAGGGGGATTTTTCAGGTGGAATATATGGTTTGAATTCCGTATCCTTCATAATAGCAAGATCCTTTCTGGCTTATTTTCTAGTCCGACGGTTTAAATTGGCGTCGCCAGGATATGGTAAGTATTATAGTACTAGGAACTAAAGTGCACAAAAAACAGAGATATTATTCAGTCTCACGATTCATATTATAGAAGAAAGCGGCGTTTAATAAAGGGATTGGGTGATAATTTGTAAAATCATAAAGAAAATTATAAAATATGGTAAAAATTTGACGATTTTGAAAGAAATATGTGAACAATAAATGAAGAAAATGTAATTATGATATAAAATTCTCTTGCAAAAACGGGAAAAAGCATATATAATGCAAAACAAAGCATTTGAAAAAACTCTGTATATTCAGTAATTTAGGAGATTGGAGGTATTGTTATTATGAATAAAGTAAAAGTCTTGATCGTAGATGACAGTATGAGAACAGCTGCCATGATC
>JAAVZE010000012.1 GCA_022791495.1 Eubacterium sp. | reverse complement strand
GCTGGCTCAGGCAAACCAGGCAAACCAGGGAGTACTTTCTCTTCTCCAGTAATCTGGCGGCTTGATGGTGTGATAAAATAGGTTCTGGCGAACTTATTAGCAAGTTGCATACGCAACATAGTATGTGCAGAAACCATGCACAGAAATTATGAATGAAAATATCATAATAAAAGTTGGGAAAGGAGCTATCTGTACCAGCGATCAGATCGCTGGTATAACAGCTCCTTTTCATTTTATCCTATAGGAAAGTTCTCGAAGTGCGGAGCGAAGAATCACTTGTGATTCTTCAGAGGTGCGCGTTTCTCAGTCGCACCTTTTTTTACCTTTAACTGATAAGAGAGGTGTCAGCTTCCAGAGATGCGCGCTTTTTAAGCGCGTCTTTTTATAAGATAATAAGGAAAATAAATGACACTGTTATGAGACTTTTAGTTTGACGAAGCAGGAGAATTGTTATGTTACTTAGTATTTGCGTACCATCCTATAATAGAGGGCATCGGGCGTTTGAGTTGATCCAGAGACTGCTGGGGATGTCATTGGATGAAACAAAGATTGAGATAATATGTTCCAACAATGGAAGTGATAAGAATGTGGAAGGATATGAAAAGCTGAAAAAAGTCCAGGACAAGAGGTTTGTGTATCATGAGTTTTCGACAAACCATGGATTTGCCGGGAATGTGAACCAGGTGATCAAAATGTCTCATGGGGATTTCTGCATGCTTTTAAGTGATGAAGACTGGATTTTGGAAGAAAACCTGGAATTTTACCTGCGTATCATGGAAAAATATCCGGATATTGGAGTGATCCGTCCCCGGACAGGTTTTGCCTTTGCGGATATAGAGGATTGTTTTGCCGGGGCTGGTAAACAGGCGATCGATGCCTTTTATATGCGGGGGATCTATGTGTCAGGAATGATCTTCAACCGGCATATCATTACGGATCAGATGATTGATGAGTATGCAGAGAAATACCGTGATAACACAGGATATATATATTATCCTCATATGTTTATAAGCACATATGCATTATTGCGTGGGCATTTTTTTGCCAGTGATGTATGGCTGGTATCAGAGGGTGAGACAGAACAGGATCTGAAGGTGATGGACAAGGCAGAGGAGATTCCGGCATATGATGCCTACGATAATGTGATAAAGCAGATGCATGGATTTATTGAGCAGATCAAGGATCTGGGGATTTCTTTTCAAATGCAGTTTGATATGCTGGTTATGGTATTTGAGCAACATGCCTTTTTGATCCGCCATCACAGAGAGGGATATGTGAAAGGTGGTTTTGACTATCTGGGAATTATGAGATTAATGGCTCGAAAGATGAAAGAGGAGCTGTATGATATGAATTTCCCATTTCAGAAAGAAGATTTGGAAGCGGTGTGTCATTTTATTGATTCGATAACGGTGGAAGCAAAAGAGGAGTGACGGTGACTATGTTGTTTAGTATTTGTATTCCCTCCTATAACCGGGGGCACAGGGCAGCCCAGTTGGTAAAAAAACTTTTGGCGCTGCCATATGATGGGGATAGGATAGAAATCATTTTTTCTAACAATGGAAGCGATAAATATAAAAAAGAGTATCAAGAGATAAAGGAAATAAAAGATAAGCGGTTCAGGTACCATGAATTTGAAAGCAACCAGGGATTTGCCAGGAATGTCAATCAGGTGGTCAAGATGTCTCATGGAGACTTTTGTATGCTACTAAGTGATGAGGATGACATTTTATTTGAGAATCTAAAAAATTACATTCTTTTTCTTGATATGCATCCTGAACTGAGTCTGGTAAAGGGGTGTACCAGTTTTGTGTACAGCGACCTGCGGACACAATATTTCTCCTTCACAGAGGAAGCGGTGGATAGTTATTATCTGATGGGAAATTATATATCCGGCACTATTTATAATAGGAATATCATCTCCAATGAGCTGATTGAAGAGTATGAAAAAAGATATGGGGAAAATGAAGCATATATTTATTATGTTCATCTTTTTTTAGACACCTATGCACTTTTACATGGGAATTTTTGCAGCAGCGATCTGCTTTTGATCGAGGAGGGGGCGCCGGCGGATTCTTTTGATTCGGGAACGGAGAGTCCGGATCCTACGGTTCCTGTTTTTGGCACATATGAGAGCCGAATCGCACAGATGCATGGATTTTTGGAGCATGTACGGGATCTGGATGTGAAACCAACTCTTGTGTTTCAAATGCTGGGCCGTGTGATCGAACGTATAGCTGAATGGATTAATATTCAGAAGGATAAATACATTTCCCATGGTGATGACTGGGAGAAGATCATGGAACTGGCAGCGGATCAGATGCACAGTGAGGTTCTGCAGACAGGACATAATCTTGGACAGGAAGAGACGGATCTATTGAATGAATATATTGACGTGTTATGTCAGCGCCGAGAGTCAGCTTAAAAGGGAAAACAGGTAGCGGTGAATGAAAAAATGTGATATACTGTAAAGGAGAGTACCAAAATGTTACTTAGTATTTGTATACCATCCTATAATAGAGGACACCGGGCACTTGCGCTGGTGAAAGAACTTCTTTTACTTCCCTATGGGAACGATCTGGAGATTATATGTTCCAATAATGGGAGTGATAAAAATGTCGAGGGTTATGAGCAATTAAGGGAATTAAAAGACGATCGCTTTGTATACCATGAATTTGCAGAAAATCAGGGATTTGTAGGAAATGTAAATCAGGTAATAAGAATGTCCCGGGGAGAGTTCTGCCTGCTGCTCAGCGATGAGGACAAGATCGTGGCGCCTAATCTCGACTATTATTTACGGGTAATAAAGGAATTTCCTGAGCTTGGTATGATCAAGGCGAAGACAAGTACATTTTATAACTGGCTGAAGAATGCTTATGAAACGGCTGGAGAAAAGGCATTGGGGGCATTTTATATGAATGGAAATTATATGTCTGGTGCCATATATAATAGGAAGATTATTACAGATGCAGTGGTCGGCCAATATGAGACAAAGTACCGGGAAAATGAAGCGTATTGTTATTATCCTCATATGTTTTATGAAGCATATGCACTGGTTAATTCTGATTTTTTTAGCGGGGAAATCTGGCTGGTGGATGAAGGAGAAGCAGAAAATGATCTTGTAGTAGCAGAAAAAGGACCGGATCAACATATCGCTGAATACGGAACTTATGAAAAAAGAATGGTGCAGATGCATGGATTTGCTGAACAGATTCGGGATATGGAAGGAGCAGCCGGTATAAAGTTTCAGATGTTTATCATGTTGTGTGAAAAGACCAGTTTTCTAATTAAGCTAAATAAAGAGAAATATGAAAAGAATGGTTATAATTGGAACGAAATTATGGGAAAAGCAGCAGTACAGATGAAAGAAGAATTGGATTGGGTACAGCTTCCGATCCGTCAGGAAGATAAGGAAGTTATTTGTGAGTTTATCGATGAGATTACAGTGAATTAAGGAGTTTGGGATGAAAAAAGTTACCATTATTATGTATCATTATGTACGCGATCTGGCACACAGCAGATATCCGGAGATCCGGGGACTGGATCAGTCCCTGTTTATCCAGCAGATAGATCATATCATAAAAAATTACACGGTGATCACGATGGAGAGTCTGCTGGAGGCATATTCCAAAGAAAATTATTCCGGAATTCCAGATAACGCCCTGCTTTTGACTTTTGATGATGGTTATATAGACCATTACACGGTGGTCTATCCCATCCTGAAAAAATATGGGGTACAGGGATCCTTTTTCCCCAATGCCATGGCGGTAAAAGAGCATAAGCTTTTGACGGTAAACCGAATTCATTTTATACTGGCGGAGGCAGAGCGGAAGGGAAAGATGAGTGAACTGGTATCGGATTGTTTTCGCAGTATGGACGAGTACCGTGCCGCGGGCGCTGCTATCGAGGAGAACCAGAAGATCTATGACCGCATTGGAGTTCCCAACCGATGGGATTCCGGTGAAGTTATTTTTGTAAAGCGATTATTACAAAATGAGCTGCCGGAAGAGATGCGCAATGAAATGGCCAAAAAGTTTTTTGCAAAATATGTGGGAGTGGCAGAAGATGTATTCGCCAGGGAACTGTATATGAATATGGCTCAGATCCGCTGCATGAAACAGGGGGGAATGTTTTTTGGTATTCATGGATACGACCATTACTGGCTGGGTAAACTACCAAGGGAGCAGATGCAAAGGGACGTAGAGGAAGCGCTTACATATTTTGATGGTATCATAGACAGAGACAACTGGGTGATGAATTATCCCTATGGAAATTACAGTGATGATGTCATTGACTATATTAGACAGGCCGGGTGCAGACTGGCAGTGTCGGTAGAGGCGAGAGTGGCAGAATTAGGAAAAGATCATCCCTTTACACTGCCGAGACTGGATACCAATGATATTTACCCCAAAGGAGATAAGGGGTAATTAGCCTAACGGATATGGCTTGGCATCGTTAGTTTAGCTAGGCGGCGTATCATGGATACCCAGTGATCAAACAGAAATAAATTGCACGGTAATGCAAAAAGGTGTATAATAGAGCCAATTATATTTAGGAGGAACCAACTATGCTGGACATTAAATTTTTACGGGAAAATCCGGATGTTGTGAAGGAAAATATCAAAAACAAATTTCAAGACAGAAAACTCCCGCTGGTGGATGAGGTGATCGCACTGGACAAAGAGAGCCGTGCCACGCAGCAGGAGGCGGATGAGCTTCGTGCGAACCGTAAGAAGATTTCAAAAAATATAGGCGGATTGATGGCGCAGGGCAAGAAGGATGAGGCAGAGGCGCTGAAAGCAGAAGTAGCAAAGGGCGCCGAGAGACTTGCCGAGCTGGAGAAGAGGGAAGACGAGCTGGGAGAAAAGATTCGTGAGATCATGATGACCATTCCCAATATAATTGATCCCAGTGTGCCTATCGGAAAAGATGACAGTGAAAACGTAGAGATTGAAAAATTTGGCGAGCCGGTGGTACCGGATTATGAGATTCCATATCACACCGAGATTATGGAAAAATTTGAGGGTATTGATCTGGATGCGGCAAGGGACGTAGCTGGCAATGGATTTTATTATCTGATGGGAGATGTGGCGAGGCTTCATTCAGCGGTGATCTCTTATGCCAGGGACTTTATGATTGACCGGGGATTTACTTATTGTGTGCCTCCCTTTATGATCCGGAGCAATGTAGTGACCGGGGTTATGAGTTTTGATGAGATGGATGCCATGATGTACAAGATTGAAGGAGAGGATCTGTACCTGATCGGAACCAGCGAGCACTCTATGATTGGAAAATTTATCGATAAGATACTTCCAGAGGACAAGCTTCCCCAGACGTTGACTAGTTATTCTCCTTGTTTCCGCAAGGAAAAAGGCGCTCATGGGATTGAAGAGAGGGGAGTATACCGCATCCATCAGTTTGAGAAGCAGGAAATGATCGTTGTCTGTAAGCCGGAGGAGAGTATGCAGTGGTTTGAGAAGCTCTGGCAGAATACCGTAGATCTGTTCCGCTCTTTGGATATTCCGGTGCGGACGCTGGAGTGCTGTTCTGGCGATCTGGCAGATCTCAAAGTAAAATCCATCGATGTGGAGGCATGGTCTCCGAGACAGAAAAAGTATTTTGAGGTGGGAAGCTGTTCCAACCTGGGGGATGCCCAGGCGAGACGTCTTAAAATACGTGTGGTTGGGGAAAAGGGAAAATATTTTGCTCATACTTTAAACAATACAGTAGTGGCGCCGCCACGTATGCTGATCGCATTTTTGGAGAATAATCTCAATGCGGATGGTTCCGTGAATATACCGAAGGCATTGCAGCCATATATGGGAGGAAAAGAGAAAATTGATGTCAAATAGGTGACAGAAGCGGAATAATGGGGGGATAAGTTGAAAATCAGGGTGGTATATGATAAAGATAAGAAAACAGGTGAAGGCACAGGAATCTGTGTGATGGAGGGAAAGGTGGCGAAGGCTGGTCTGTCTGGGTGGCTTTCTGGCATAAGGCGGGGGAGACATGCGCCCGCCAATATTTCCCTTGTCATCATGAGCAGATCCCGCCGGCAGGACCGGGAGACAATGCAGTTGCAAGATCGTCTTTTATGGAATTTTGCACACTGGTTTTCCCATGAGCTGCCGGAATGCCTTCCCTTTATTTGTGCCAGAAGGCGGGTTCGGGGGAAAAGAGTTCCAGAACCAGTAGAGCCATCGGTTGTTGCCCTGCTGGCAGGACGTTGGCAGGATCTTTTGGAGGGAGCGCTGGGAGATATGGCAGTTTCCGGGAGATCTCCAGTTGATTTTGCCATCTTATTGTTCTGGGAGAAGCAGTATCTCTTTTGCGGCAGTGGCTGCATACATATTCTAGAACACAGCAGATCTAGGGGAACAAGCCGGTGGCTTACCTGTGAGGAGCGATGCGGGTTTGCCAACGTACTGGGGGAGACGGGAGAAATCTTTTTTAAAGTTCGTAATGTTAGTGAACATTGTCTATTTATTCTTAGTCCGGAACAGATCGATCTGGAGATTTCAAAAATATTATCAAAGAAGAAAATAAGAAAAAGGTACTGCCAGTTACTGGGCCAGTTGCCGGGTGAAAGTGCTGGGATTCTTTTGGCGGAGTGTATTCCGTATGCACATTAGTACAACAATAATTGAAGAAGGAGAATATGGATAAATATATTTTAATAAAAAAACTGGGAGAGGGAGGAACCTCTAGCGTTTATCTGGGAGCAGACAGGGGGACGGGCAGTCGGGCTGCCATAAAGAAATATTCCCAGGGAGGTGATCTCTCCGTAGCAGAACATGAGAGAAGGCTGTTGGAGAGGCTGGATCATCCAGCGGTTCCCAAAGTTAAGGAAGTACTGTGCCAGGACGGATACGTTTATCTGGTTATGGAGTATGTAGCGGGAGAGACGATGAAGAACTGGATCAAAAGAGCTGGCAGAATTCCAGAAGAACAGGCCGTTCGCTGGGGGATGGAGTTGTGCGAAGCTTTGTCATTTCTGCACGGGAGTGGAAACCGGATCTTATTCAGGGATCTAAAACCTGGAAATATCATGATATCCCCAGCAGGTCAGATCCGCCTTATCGATTTCGGAGCTGCTGTTGGATTGAAGTTAGGAGCATATGGTACTCTGCATGCGATGCCAAAGGAGTCTCTGGGGACGCCCGGTTATGCCCCGCCGGAGCAGTTCGTAAAACAGGGACAGCTCACACCGTCAGCAGATATCTATGCCTTTGGGGCAACTCTGTATCATGGACTGAGTGGCTGCCGTCCTGACCCATTTTGCAGGCTGATCCCTCTCAGGAAGCGGAAACGGAATGTATCCAGGGGGATGGAACATATTGTGATGAAGTGTCTGGCGAGAGAACCAGAGAGAAGATATCAGAGGGTGGAACAAATAAAAAGAGACCTGGAGGATACAGCCTGTTGTTATAAAAAGAACAAAAAGAAGCTGTATCTTCTCCGGTCTGAGCTGTGCTAATTTCCTTTGCTGCTGAGTGGATTGGAAGCGTGCTCCCAGAAGAGGTTGTTGTCCGGTGCTGGTAGATCTTCTTCGTTGTAGAGAGACTTCTGACGAATCTGTGCAGCTCTCTGTTCTGAGATGCCATCCTTTGTGTTTTTGTTTTCTGCCTGGTTGATGTTTGTTTCGTTGTTTTTCTTGTGATCCATATCTCTCATTCCTTTCTGTTTTTGGATAGTATCTGCAATTTCAGGCATAGTATTCACAGAATGAGGGAAATATGCTAAAATAAGTCCCGATGGACTTAATGTGCAGAAAACGTGCACAAATAACATGCAAAATTAAGACAGAAAAAGAGGAGGGAGCAGATTTATGAGGAAATATGATACGGTGATTTTTGACCTTGACGGGACACTTTTGAATACACTGGAAGATCTTTGCGACTGTGTAAATGTTATCATGCAGCGGTTTGGATGGCAGGTTCATACCCTGGCACAGATCCGGAATTTTGTGGGAAATGGCATTGGTAAGCTGATGGAACGCTCGGTACCGGAGGGCAGGGATAACCCCAAATTTAAGGAAGCTTTTGAGGCATTTCGGGAATATTATACCGGTCACTGCCGGATCAAAACTAGACCCTATGACGGTGTACTGGAATTAATGAAGGCTTTAAAAGAGAATGGATTTCATATTGCTATCGTGTCCAATAAAAATGATGCAGCTGTGAAAGAGCTGAATGACATTTATTTTTCCAGGTTTACGCAGTCTGCTATTGGCGACAGGGAGGGGCGGCAGAGGAAACCTGCCCCGGATTCAGTATACGCGGCGTTGGAGGAGATGGGATGCGGCCGGGAGAAGGCTGTCTACATCGGGGATTCAGAAGTGGATTACCAGACTGCGGTAAACAGCGGTTTGGATTGTATTCTTGTGAGCTGGGGATTTCGGGAGAAGAAGTTGCTGGAAAGTTTTGAAAAGGCAGTGGTGGTGGATGAATGCCAGGAGATTGAGAAAATGTTATTATAAAAATCCATCTAGTGACCTGATGTCTGGGCAGGATGGTATGTAGTTCGACGGCGCCAATCCGAACCTGATTCGGCTTGACACCATCGAGTCAGCACTGCCGGGCGAATTATCGTGAACCCTTATTGCGGCAACTATATTTTAGTATCTCGTGTATACCCGAAAACCACTGGAGGCAAGGGAAGAAGCTGTTATTTTCCGGTCCCAGTGAACGGAAGAATTGTAATTTCCCTCTACTACGGTGATATGGCCAGAAGATTTTGTGAGCACAATCACGGAGTGGCTGTTTCCGATTCGGATATTATCTCCCACACGGATCCGGTCAAATGAGGAATGGGTCTGATAACTTTTCTCCGTTCCAAATACTGTATCACTGAGCTTTGCGGCAAAGCCATAACAGCCGTAGCCGTTACCAAAACGGGGAGAGAAATAGTAATAACTGTTGTTAAGAGGCATTCCCTCCGGATAGGTACTGCGCAGTGAATTCAGTACAGAGTAAGCGCTAGTTTCTGTCACTGAACCTGTAGGGGTGTCAGGTTTCGGGACAGTGGTAGGTTTCGGAATCGTAGTAGGCTTTGGCACCTGGGTAACAGTTGGTTTTTGGGCAGGTGGTTTACCAGGGGTAGATGGCTTTTGACTTGCCGTTGGCTTCGGGGTTGCCGTTGGCTTCGGGGTTGCTGTAGGTTTCGGCGCCGCGGTAGCAGATGGAGGTGTTTCCATTGGTCCTGAAACAGGTTTCTTTCTATTTTTTACGGTCACTAAGCAGATAAGTTTTTTATTCTTTACCGTTGCTTTCACTTTAACCTTTCCGGTTCTTCTGGCAGTGACTTTTCCATATCTATTGACAGTGGCAATTTTTTTATTTGCGGATTTCCATTTTACTTTTTTAGATTTGCTTCCCCGGATTTTTAAAGTGTAACTTTTCCCTGGGCGCAGTGTCAGTTTTTTGCGGTTCAGACTCAGGGAAGCCGCCTCAGAGTCTGCCGGCGCGGTAAGAACGGCCAGTAGCGAGAGGGAGAGAACTCCCGTTAAAAACTTTGTATTTGTTGTATGTCTCATATAGACTCATTCCTTTCCTATCTC
Organism: Eubacterium sp.; assembly: GCA_022791495.1. Lineage (GTDB taxonomy): Bacteria > Bacillota > Clostridia > Lachnospirales > Lachnospiraceae > Eubacterium_F. The sequence goes on along the minus strand of JAAVZE010000012.1, from coordinate 31,999 downwards.
ATGTATTGTGTTACAACGGTTTCATTGAGTCAGGTCAATGGCGCCGTCGGGCTAAGTATAGCATAAAATGTTACAAAAGTGTTACAAAAAATAAAATTGCATGAAATTACCAAAAAAATTGAAATATCTTTCGGTCCTTGCGAACTGGGATGACCTGTGATATGATGTGTTCAGTACACAGAAATGAGGAATAACATGAAACAGAGATTTATAGATCTTGCAAATACCTGTTACCAACGGGGACATTATACATTTACCCATTTTTTGACACCGGCGCAGATCGATGAATTCTTTCAGATACGGGGTGAACTTTCTTTTGTGGGGTATGCTCTGGAAGGGGGGAGTGAGATGGCGGAGCGCCAGATGCTGCGTTTTGGGGATGAAGAGATGTTTGGGTATTTGGAAGAATTTCCTATTTGCTGTATCCACTGTCATCCCCTTACACCCAAATTTGCAGAGAAGCTGGGGCACCGGGATGTGCTGGGGGCACTTATGAATTTGGGGATTGAAAGGGATGTGATTGGTGATATATGGATCCGGGACAAGGAATGCTATTTTTTTTGTCTGGCGGGGATGAAAGAATTTATATGTGATTCCCTGATAAAGATCCGGCATACCAATGTGAGATGCCGGGAGATCGGGAAACTGCCGGAAGAATTTAAGCCAGTACTGGCAGCAGAAGAGTATATCATTCCGTCGGAACGCTGCGATGCCCTGATCGCTAAAGTCTATCATTTGTCACGCAGTAAGTGTATCCCATTGTTTCAGGAGAAAAAGGTATTTGTCAACAGCAGACAATACGAAAATAACAGCGGAGCCTTGAAAGCAGGAGACGTGGTAAGTGTCCGGGGTTACGGTAAGTTTATTTACCAGGGGACAGTCAGGGAGACGAAAAAAGGACGTATCACAGTAAAGATAGAAAAATATATATGAAAGCAGGGACAGAATGGATAAGAGAGAAAAGATACGCCGGGGAATCATGCTGGGGTTAGCGGGATTGATGACATTGATCCTTGTATTTGGAAAAAATGAAAAAGAAGATAAGATGGAAACGACAAAAGTAGAAAGCTATACGCCGGCGCCAGTGAGCACCGGGGCTGCGATCATCTCTACACCAGTGCCTACTCCGAATCCGGATAAAGACATCTATTCATACCTTCAGGGGCCAAAGTCATGGAAAGAAAAACGAGCGTGGTCTGGCAAATGGGGGAAAGAGATTCATGATGGAGCCTCTTTTGGCAGTTTCGGTTGTGGATTCTGTTGTATGGCTAATATTTATTCTACAATAACAGAATACAAATGCACGCCTCTGGATATCTATGGGAGAGCTAAGAAAGTCAGCTTCTATGGCGGCGGCGGGGCAATATCCTGGCAGCTTATGAGGAAGACTATGGCAGATATCGGCTTTACTGTGGAGCTGGGAGAGAAGCCATCCACCTATGGAGAGTTTGCAGATAAGATGAAACAGACGCAGGCAATGCTCGTACTGGTCTCTAGTTACGATGATGATTCTTACTGGAAAGATACACCGGGACACTATGTAACTCTTTTTATGTATGATGAGGGAAAGCAGGATGTATTTTTGGCTGATTCTGGAGATCCTGAGCATAACCGCCACCGGGTTCCGCTGAAAACGATTTACAAGGCGTTGAAAACCAGCAGTGATTTTCAGTATATGTCAGTTCTTTCTTATGATGAAAATAAGGATAACTGGAAACATAAATCAACGGAGGGAAACTGGCTCCCTCCTGAGGAAATAAAATAAAGCGAATAGGCTTTGGAATGGAGGAAGCGATGAGATTTGTGATACAACGGGTAAAACATGCCTCTGTGGTGATTGATGGTAAAGTGTTGGGGGAAATCGGAAGGGGACTACTGGTGCTGATCGGGATCGGGCAGGACGACAATGAGAAAATTGCCGATAAGATGGTTCAAAAGTTGGTGAATATGAGAATCTTTGAGGATCTGGATGGCAAGACCAATCTGGGATTAAAGGATGTGGAAGGAGAACTTATGCTGATTTCCCAATTTACCTTGTATGCAGACTGCCGGAAGGGAAACCGCCCATCATTTACGGCAGCAGGCGCACCAGATATGGCAGAGCTGCTCTATGAATACATCAAAGGACGGTGTGCCGAGGAGGTTCTCTCTGTAAAATGTGGAGAGTTCGGTGCAGATATGAAAGTGGAACTGTTGAATGATGGACCTTTTACTGTGATTCTAGATAGCGCAGAGATCGGCTGTTGATGGCAGGTTGAAAAAAATTATCATTTATGATAAAATAAGTCCTGGCGGACTTATTAGCAAGTTGCTTAGGCAACTTGGTATGTGCAGAAAACATGCACGGAAATTAAGATAAGATAAGTCCTGGCGGACTTATTAGCAAGTTGCTTAGGCAACTTGGTATGTGCAGAAAACATGCACGGAAATTAAGATAAAATAAGTCCTGGCGGACTTATTAGCAAGTTGCTTAGGCAACTTGGTATGTGCAGAAAACATGCACGGAAATTAAGATAAAATAAGTCCTGGCGAACTTATCCATAAGTTGCTTCGCAACTTGACATGCACAAAAATCATGTGCGAAAATTATGATAAAATAATAATGTCGTGCTGACATACAAAGGGATTCCTGAGTGGGAAGGCGGCAGTGTATAATAATATATGGAATTGAGGGATCGTTACACGAGTCCGGCGATGCGTCGAAGGATGAAAAACTAGGTTTCTGTGTATGGGTTCCTTCTGTAATTTTTATATACTGTAATCAGATATCCCGGCGTATTGCCGGGATTTTTTATCTGATAGAAAATTCCTCAATTCGCGGAGCAAGAATCGCAAAGCGATTCTTGGAGCGGCTCGGTTCTCAGCCGCCGTTTTTTTACGCGAAGGCAGCTCGACGGTATTTTCTGTGTAAAGGAGTGTGATCGTATATGCAAAAAAGGCTTGCTGTTATTGGGATTATTGTGGAAGAGACAGAATCAGCGGAAGCTGTCAACGATATCCTTCATTCATATCGTGAGTATATCGTGGGACGGATGGGGATTCCCTATCGTGAGCGGGATATGTCGGTGATCAGTGTGATTGTGGATGGCCCGAATGATGTAATCAGTTCCATGTCAGGAAAACTTGGTATGGTAAATGGTGTGACCAGCAAAGCAGTATATGCCACAAAGTAGCTAAATGGGATCTGGCCTGCAGCCGCAGAGATTAATTAAGAAGAAAAGGAGACGAGAAGATATGTATGATCCAAAATCAGGTATCGCAACAGAATTTATTGATGATACGGAAATCCGTAAGTCGCTGGAATATGCGGAAAAAAATAAAGGAAATAAGGAACTCATCGACTCAATATTAAAAAAGGCCTGGGAAATGAAGGGAATTTCCCATCAGGAAGCCGCGGTTTTATTGGAATGTGAGTTAGAAGAGGAAAATCAGGAGATTCAGAAACTGGCAAAAGAGATTAAAAAGAGATTTTATGGGAACCGGATCGTGATGTTCGCACCTCTGTATCTTTCCAATTATTGTGTGAACGGCTGTACATACTGTCCGTATCACCATTGTAACGAACATATCCGGAGGAAAAAACTGAGCCAGGAGGAGATCCGTCAGGAAGTGATCGCCCTTCAGGATATGGGGCATAAGCGGCTTGCCATCGAATCCGGAGAGGATCCGGTGAACAATCCCATCGAATATATTTTGGAGAGTATTGAAACGATCTATGGCATCAAGCATAAAAATGGAGCGATCCGCCGGGTGAACGTCAATATTGCTGCTACAACTGTAGAAAATTATCGGAAGCTTCACGATGCCGGTATTGGTACCTATATTCTGTTTCAGGAGACCTATAACAAGGAAAGCTATGAACAGCTGCATCCCACAGGACCAAAACATGATTATGCCTATCACACCGAGGCGATGGACCGGGCGATGGAAGGCGGTATTGATGATGTGGGTCTGGGGGTTCTCTTCGGACTGAACATGTACCGTTATGAACTGGTGGGAATTATCATGCACGCGGAACATCTGGAGGCAAAGTTCGGCGTTGGTCCCCATACCATCAGCGTGCCAAGGATCTGCCCCGCAGATGATATTGATCCGGAGAGTTTTTCTAACGCCATTTCCGACGAGATATTTGAAAAAATCGTCTCGGTGATCCGTATCGCAGTTCCCTATACCGGCATGATCGTTTCTACGCGGGAATCCAAAGAGACGAGAGAGAAGGTGCTTGACCTTGGCATTTCTCAGATCAGCGGCGGTTCCAGGACCAGCGTTGGCGGTTATGTGGAGGAAGAGACCATAGAAGAAAATTCAGCACAATTCGATGTCAGTGACCGGAGGACACTGGATGAAGTAGTGAACTGGCTGCTTGGGCTTGGTTACATCCCCAGCTTTTGTACGGCATGTTACCGCGAAGGAAGAACCGGGGATCGATTTATGAAACTTTTGAAATCCGGCCAGATCGTCAACTGCTGCCAGCCCAATGCTCTTATGACACTCAAAGAATATCTGGAGGATTATGCCTCAGAGGATACTAAAATGAAAGGCGAGGAAGTGATCCGCAGGGAGCTGGAGGTAATTACGAATCCTGTCGTAAAGGAAAAGGCAGCGGAGTATATTGATAATATCCATAATGGAAAGAGAGATTTTCGATTCTGATTGACATTCTTAGGTGAATTGATTATAATAAGTTCAAAGCAGTGATTCGCTACGATAGTGCGAGAAAAACATTTGTGGAGAGGATTTAATCCTCTCCACTTTTTCCACACATAAGGAGGGTGTGAATGAATAGATTAAAATTATTTTATGTAAATGAACAATATATATGCTATTTAAGAAAATTTGAACACATAATTTCAGAAAATCAAAATTCTCGAAGACCATATTGCGGAGCAGTCATTTTTAATCAGAAAATTCTTTATTTTATTCCCCTTAGTTCCCCAAAAGAAAAGTATAAAAAAATGAAATATCGAAGACTTCTTAAAAGACAAGCGGATTATATACGTGCATATTCAGAAAAAATTCAAAATAAAGTAGAAAAATTGTATGATCTTGTTGTGAAAGGGCAGCCGCGGAATATATATGAAAAAAATTTAATAGCACGTTGCTGCGATTTTAAGAAATTAGAAGAAGAAATGCAACATTATAAAAAGGGATTCTGAGTTCAGATGTCCCAGAATCCCTTCTATCTACATAACATGTTTCTATAGCGCTTTCAAACTAACTTAATTCAGCGTCAAGTGCAGGGCAAATCCCCCGAACTCACCTTTCAGATAGATAAATTTCAAAGCGCCTTTTTCATTGTACAAGGCGGTGTCCATATCAAATTCCACACCCTGGGCGGAAAGATGATAAACCGCGCGGTCTACAGAATTACATCCGACAGCGATATGTCCCATCGTGCCTTTTCCCTGGGATTTCATAACCTCTACACCCTCGCCGCAAAAATAAGAGCCTACCGCTTCGTCTTTAGTAAAGCCAAAGATTGTTGCAAAGGCATTCGCCGTGGAAGCTGCCGTGGTGTCATCCGGTGAATTGATGCCGATATGTTTGATTCGGAAACCGAGCATATTCTTTACTGCTTCTTTTGTTAATGCTGTGATTTCATCAAATTTACCAGCCTTTACCAGATCCCCGCTCACCATCCAGCTGCCTCCGCAGGCAACGATCCTGTCGTAAGCAAGATAGTCGTTGAGATTTTTTGCATTGATGCCGCCAGTGGGCATAAATTTCATATTGACATAGGGAGCTGCCATGGATTTGATAAGTTTCAGCCCTCCAATGGCTTCTGCCGGGAAAATCTTTACCACGTCCAGTCCAAGGGCAAGTGCCTGTTCAATATCACTTGGGTTGGCACAGCCAGGAGTGACAGGAATGTTTTTATCCACACAATATTTTACCACTTCCGGATTGAGGCCTGGACTGACGATAAATCTAGCTCCGGCACCGACAGCACGGTCCACCTGTTCTGTTGTAAGGACAGTACCTGCGCCGACAAACATCTGGGGAAATTCTGTTGTCATGATTCGGATGGCTTCCTCAGCACAGTCTGTACGGAAAGTAACTTCAGCACAAGGCAGCCCGCCATCGCAGAGAGCTTTGGCAAGAGGTCTTGCATCTTTGATGTCATTTAATGCCACCACAGGCACAATACCGATCTGTGAAAGTTTAACAAGAGTATCATTCATTTTGAAATCCTTCTTTCCTGAATATTAATCGTTTATATTGATGCCAGGGGAAAAGATTGTCCCCGGCGGATACCACATAAAAAGGTATATATAAGCAACACTCTGATTTATCTATTTTATTATACCCTTTTTTGGACATAAGTCAAATAAAAATGGATATTTTATCTATAAAGTAATTGTGTTTTAATTTTAATTAGAGTAAAATAAAAAAGGCTGCCTGAGAAGCGCAGCTCTAAAAGTTCGCCCAGAGGCGGACAGGAGGGAGTGGTGACATGTCAATGCTAAAGGATATTTATGATTCACGAGGGAATGGCAGAGCAGTTCAGGTCATATCTGAATGTTTTATTCTTCCAGAGGGGACGGAAGCAGTCTGCTATCAGGAGATGAGTGGGGATTATCTCGTATATGTGCTGGAAAAGCAGCAATTTCACCAAAAATATTCAAAAAGGGATGAGCGCAGGGATGAGATTCTGGAAATTGCCAGGAGAAATACGGGAGAGAAACTTCAAAAAGAGCCGAAGGGGAAAGAGATAGAGGAAGACCGCCGGAAGGACGGTTGGGAAGAAAGTCAGGAAGATCTTCAGATGTCTGGGCTGATCCGGTTTCTGGATGCAGATACATACCGGGAAAAGATTAAGATACTGGAGGTTATGAAAGACAGGCTGGATGATCACATGTTAAATAATATGGCGGTCAGCCTGGATCTGTCACTGGAAGATGGTGTGGACGGATATGCTTATATCATGTCTGAATTAAAGATAAGAAGCCGGTTTGAGGGCAAGCGTGGAGAGCGGTTATGAATTACAGGCTGAGGATACAGTATGACGGAACGAGGTATAAAGGGTGGCAGAGACAAAAAGGGACGGAGATGACCATACAGGGAAAGCTGGAGAAGGTACTGACGGTATATGCCGGCAGGGAGATGGAGATCCAGGGGGCCGGCCGCACCGATGCTGGGGTGCATGCGCTGGAACAGGTGGCTAATGTACATCTACCAGATAAATGTGCCACGGAACCCGGTATATTAAAAGACTATCTGAACGATTATCTGCCGGAGGATATCCGTGTCTTATCCGCAGAGAGGGCAGGAGAGCGGTTTCACAGCCGGCTCAATGCCCGGGGGAAGCGGTATGGCTACCATATTATAAAGTATGGCAGAGACTGCGTGTTTCAGAGAAAATATGCCTGGAAGGCAGAAAATGTGCTGGATATCGATAAAATGAAAAAGGCAGCAGGGCATCTCCTGGGAACCCATGATTTTCAGAGTTTTTGTTCCAGGGCGTCGAAAAAGAAATCCACTGTGAGAACCATCCATACCATAGAGATCCAGGAGACGGAAGACCAGATTTATTTTATTTATGAGGGAAATGGTTTTCTGCACAATATGGTTAGAATCCTGACGGGGACACTGGTGGAGACCGGATCAGGAAAGCTTCTGCCGGAGGAAATACCGGAGATATTGGAAAAGAGGGAGCGCCGCTACGCCGGAGAAACCGCCCCGGCAAGAGGGTTATTTCTGGAAAAGGTGTATTATGACTAATATTCTACAACAGAAGAAAGGTGGCGGGACAAGTGAGGGAAATGGAGTTTAAAATGGAACGGGAAGGGCTGGTGGAGCCTGGACAGCCCATCCAGGTTACAGAGGGAGTGCTTCCCAGTGCGTATTATTATACGATCGTGCCGGCAGTGGCCATGTCAGGAAACATTGCCTTTGCTGAACGGCTGAAAAGCAGGGAGGGTGTGGTAAAAGATATCATCCAGAATGAGAAGGGGTATTATGTGATCGCGGAATTTAATGAATAACCCCCTCTGATCTGGAGAAAATAAACAATTAATCAATACGTAACCTAAAGGAGGATGAATGTAAGATGGAACGGGAAAATGTGTGGAAGGCATATACGAAAAAGGAACTGAAGGAGCTGAATCAGCTGAATAAGGAATATCGAAGATTTCTGGATGAGGGAAAGACAGAACGGGAATGCGTGGCGCTGGCGGTGCGTATGGCGGAAGAGGCTGGCTATGAAAATCTGGCAGATCTTGTGGCAGCCGGTAAAAAGATCAAGGCTGGTGACAAGGTATATTCCGTGGGGATGAAAAAAATGATTTCCCTGTTTCAAATTGGCAGACGGCCGCTGGAGGACGGAATGGCGATTCTGGGCGCCCATATTGATTCACCGAGACTGGATATCAAACAGAACCCATTGTATGAGGAAGGCGGATTTGCCTATCTGGATACCCATTATTACGGCGGTATCAAAAAATACCAGTGGGTGACACTTCCCCTGGCACTCCACGGTGTTGTTGTGAAAAAGGATGGTAGTGTGGTAGAAGTCAATATAGGGGAAGATGAGAAAGACCCAGTATTTTGTGTGACAGATCTTCTCATCCATCTTGCCGGTGAGCGGATGGAGAAAAAAGCCAATAAAGTGATCGAGGGAGAGGAACTGGATATACTTTTTGGAAGCATACCTTTAAAGGGTGAAGAAAAAGAAGCGGTAAAAAAGAGCGTGCTGGAGATTCTTAAGGATAAATATAGTATGGAAGAGGATGATTTCCTTTCGGCGGAACTGGAAGTGGTGCCCGCAGGAAAGGCGAGAGAATCAGGCATCGATGCCAGCATGATTATGGGGTATGGGCAGGATGACAGAGTTTGTGCCTTTACATCCCTAAAAGCGATGCTGGAGGTAGAGGATACCGAATATACGACCTGTTGTCTTCTGGTGGATAAAGAAGAGATTGGAAGTGTGGGAGCTACCGGAATGCAGTCTAAAACCTTTGAGAATACCGTGGCAGAACTGTTAAATGGCATGGGAGATTACAGTGAGCTGGCGCTTCGGAGATGTCTCTCGAATTCTAAAATGCTTTCTTCCGATGTCAGCGCTGCCTTTGATCCAACGTTTAAAGCTGCTTATGAACCGAAAAATGCAGCTTACTTTGGGAAGGGAATGGTCTTTAATAAATTTACCGGCGCCAGAGGGAAGTCCGGCAGTAACGATGCCAATGCAGAGTATTTTGCGGGGATCCGCCGTATTCTGGAGGATAAAAAAGTGGCATATCAGACGGCAGAGCTGGGAAAGGTAGATGTGGGAGGTGGGGGAACCATCGCTTACATTATGGCACTTTATGGTATGGAAGTGATCGACTGCGGCGTCGCTGTGCTGAATATGCATGCGCCCTGGGAGATCGTCAGCAAGGCCGATGTATATGAGACGAAAAAAGGTTATGTAGTATTTTTGGAGGACATCTTTTCATCAAAGTAAAGAAAAATGATTGACAACGCCCCTGTTTAGAAGTAGAATTTATTATGAAATATTCTTATATATTTAAGAAATGATTTCAAGGAAAAAGTACTTTAAGCAGCGGGCGTTTTGCCGATGCCCGAGAAGAAAGGAGTTATGGTTAATGAAAAACTATATCAAGGCAATGGTAACATTTGTATTTTTGATGGCTGCGGCAGCTGTTATGCCAAATACAGCGAGTGCAGCAGAACTGGCTGTACCACAGGGAGTTCACCAGACAGATGCTGACAAAAATGCTGTTAAGATTGTATGGAATGCGGTTCCAAATGCGGACACGTATTTCTATTCCTGGAGTGCGGATGGCGTTTCCGGATGGTCAGAAGGTAAATATGACTATAGTCTCAGACCAGAAACCATCATTAGTCAGTTGAGTGCTGGTTCTACATATTATGTACGCGTCAGAGCGGCAGATACTTCTGACTATACAGAGTATCAGTTCAGCGACTGGTCTCAGCCGATTCAGGTAGCGACAGCACCGGATGCAGCTCAGATGGGGGCGCTTACAGTGGCGGATGCGACAGCTACTTCTCTTACGATTACATGGACACCGTGTCCGGGAGCAACTTCTTATAACGTATATGATGGTACAACAAAGACCCTGCTTGGTACAGTGACCAATACTACATTTGTAAGGAATGGTCTGGCACCAGGAAATTCATATTCCATTCAGGTAGTACCAGTGAGAACGACAGATGCCGGATATGCTGCTTTTGACAGCTATCGTATATTATCTAATGTTTATACGAAACCAAATAAACCGGTGAAACCGTCTACAGCAAACTTTGGGCTTACCAATATTTACTACAATATTAATGTTGCCTACTTTGGAGCAACAGATCCGTCCAAATCTGCCAACGGATATGAGATTGAAGTTTATACAATGAAGGGCAACAAGAAGGTATTTACCGCTACCAGCTCCAGTAACAGATTTGCTGTAAAGAGAAACACAGCTTACAAATACCGCTGCCGTTTCTATGCAACCTATGGCAATGAAAAGATTTATGGTGACTGGTCCGGCTACAGGTATTTTGTATACCAGACAGTCAGCGGCAAGAAGTACAGCAACCGTATCAAGATGAGCTGGAAAAAGGTTGCCAATGCAAAGAACTATACCGTATCTATTTCCACAAAGGAAAAGGGCGGTTACAAGAAGGTGAAGACTCTCAGCAGTAAATCCAGCAGTCTTACCATTCGCAAGTGTGGCAAATCAAAGATCAAAAAGAACAAAACTTATTATGTAAAGGTTGTTGCTAACTTGAAAGATGGAAAGAAATCCGTTAAGAGTGATACCTATTACGTAGGTAAGGCGTACTAGAATGTATATAAAAAGGGCTGTCCATGGGGCAGCTCTTTTTAACGTGAAGGTAAAGCCATGAAGCAGCGGTGTTAAGCGTCGGTGGCGCTTGTTCAGCACGAACCTGACCAGGGCGGTTTCCCAAAGCGTGACGCTGGTGGTATAAAATTTTTTATGGGGAATGGTAGCAGAAATGACAATAAAATGCTATAATTATAAAGTATGCTTTCTGCATAAGATCTTTGAGCGGGGCTAGTGACGGAATTTGTCGCGTTTTCCGTGTTGTCAGGAGAGGAAGAGTAATGAGAGTGAATTGGAAAAATATAATACGGGCAGGACTTGCAGCAGCAGCCTTCGGATTTTTTATGTCGGGAATGAATACTGCCATATCAGAGGCGGGGACGAAAAAGGTATCTTCCGTAAAATTTAAGTTTTCTGGGAAATATCTTCTTATCAATAAACGGGAAAAAAAGAAGCTTTCGGTAAAGTTTAAGCCCCAAAAAGGTGTGAATAAAAAATTAAAATGGACCAGTTCCAGAAAAAAAGTTGTTTCGGTAAATCAAAAAGGTGTGATCCGTGGAAAAAAATATGGAAAAGCTACGATCACGGCCAGGGCAAAGGATAAATCGGGCAAATTTGCAAAACTTCAGGTACGTGTGGGGAAAAAAGTGAATCAGGTAAAGATACAGGGAAACGCCATGGATCTTGATGTGGGCTCATCCGCCAGCCTTGGAACAAAAGTATCCCCTTCTCAGGCTACGATCAAGAAGGTTAAATACCGGACTTCTAATAAAAGTGCGGCTACGGTATCCAGATCAGGAATCGTCTATGGTAAATCCAAAGGAACAGCGACAATCACGGCTTACAGCACGGACGGTTCTGGCAAGAAGGCCTCCTGCCGGGTAAACGTGCGGGTTCCATCCCAGTCTGTGCGTTTGGATGCCGAGGGGAAGATCCAGCTGGAGGTGGGAAAAACGGTGACCATCAATGCCTCTGTGCAGCCTTCTAATGCCTCTAACCGTGATGTTCGCTATACTAGTTCAAACCCAGCGGTGGCGAAGGTGTCCCAGTTGGGAGTGGTCACAGGAGTAAATACCGGTACAGCGACGATCCGGGTAGATGCGGCTGATGGCAGAGCTTCGGCTGCAGTAGAAGTGGAGGTATTTAAGGTGGAACTTCAGAATGAAAAATTGATTGCACACCGGGGCTATAGTTCGGAGGCGCCGGAAAATACGACAGTGGCATTTGAACTGGCGGTCAAAAATGGATTTTATGGGGTTGAGTGCGACCTGAGAAAGACCTATGATGGAAATTTTGTGATCATGCACGACGCAGATCTGAATCGTATGTGCGGTTATAATCTGGATATATCCAATCTGGATCTGCAGCAGCTGAAAAAATTTAAGATTACAGGGGGACGTAATATCTCTCTTTATCCCGATCTGACGGTGCCCACTCTGGAAGAGTATTTGAATATCCTTTCTACCAGCAGCACGGTGCATCCATTTATTGAGCTTAAAGTAGAGTATACGGAAAAGGAGCTCAAAGAGATCGTGAATCAGGTTAAAAAAAGGGGATTACTGGAACGTACATACTTTATCAGCGTACACAAATCTAATCTCCTTACCCTGAAAAAGATCGAAGGGGTTTTCAAAGAAGGCCTTCAATATGTATATGGGGCAGAAAGTGACAATAAACTTGACCCAGTCAGCAGCAGTGTTATCAACTGGTGCATCCAAAACCAGATTGACCTGGATGCCAGACATACACTTCTCACTGCTTCGGATGTATCTCTTCTACATGACAACGGGAGGAAAGTAAATGTATGGACTGTAAATTCTGTATCCCGTGCCTGTGAGCTTGTCAGGGATTTTAGCGTAGACATGGTGACGACGGAATATTTGCTGAAATCATAAAAACGATAAAATTTCCACCTGTGTGGTGGCTTGATTCAAGCAGCCGCCCAGGTGGAAATTTTTTTAAATTAGATATTGACCATTAGTCATTTTTGTGCTACACTAAGTGCGTAAATTAAAATGACTAATGGTCATTTTTGTGGAAAAGCATTAAATATGAAGGAGGCAATAAGTATGAATAGGTTTGGCAAATTTGTTACGAGACACAAATATATCATACTTATCATTGGTATTCTGCTTATCATTCCGTCTGTGATTGGGAAGAGCATGACGAGGGTAAACTATGATGTTCTCAGTTATCTTCCCAACACACTGGAGACGGTGGAAGGACAGGATATCATGGTAGATGAGTTTGGCATGGGGGCATTTTCCATGATCGTGGTAGAACATATGGAAAACAAGGATGTGGTGAAACTTAAAGAAAAACTACAGGATGTGGAGCATGTAGAGAAGATTATCTGGTATGATTCTGTGGCGGATATTTCACTACCCACAGAGATGCTTCCAGGTGATCTGAAAGAAGCGCTTTTTAACGGCGACGCCACCATGATGATCGCCCTGTTTGACGATACCACATCTTCCGACGATACCATGGGAGCTGTCACGGAGATGCGAGAGATTGTGAAAGACCAGGCATTTATCAGCGGCATGTCCGGCGTGGTGACAGACATCAAAAATCTGGCGCTGGCAGAGATGCCCATCTATGTGGTGATCGCAGCGACATTGTCCCTGCTGGTTCTCCTGCTGACGATGGAATCCCTTGTTACCCCTGTAATCTTTCTTCTTGGCATCGGGGTTTCCATTCTCTACAATCTGGGGAGCAATATTTTCCTCGGAGAGATTTCTTACATCACGGAGGCGCTGACGGCGGTGCTGCAGCTGGGAGTGACGATGGATTATTCCATCTTCCTGCTGGAGAGCTACCAGGCAAATAAAATCCGGTTTGAGGGAGACAAAGACCGCGCCATGGCACATGCCATTGGAAATACCTTCAAGTCTGTGGTCGGAAGTTCGGTGACGACGGTAGCTGGTTTTGTGGCGCTCTGTTTTATGACCTTTGCTCTGGGAAAGGATCTTGGAATTGTGATGGCAAAGGGAGTTGTGATCGGAGTGATCGCCTGTGTTACCCTGCTGCCTTCCATGATCCTTATATTAGATAAATGGATCGAAAAGACCACCCACAGAGATATTTTCCCGAAATTTGAGAGAACGAGTAAATTCATATCCAAACATTATATCGTGGCGCTGGTTATATTTGCCGTTGCATTTTTCCCGGCATTTTATGGAAATAATAACATTGAGGTTTATTATAATATCGACAGTTCCCTGCCCCAGACGCTGGATTCGGCAGTTGCCAATAAGAAACTGGAAGAGAAATTTAATATGAACAACATGCACGTGCTTTTGATGAAAAATGGTCTGTCTGTCAAAGAGAAAAATGATATGCGGGAAGAGATCGAGAAGGTTGACGGTGTGAAATGGATGCTGGGGATGAATTCTTTTGTCGGTGCCAGTGTTCCCGATGATATGATTCCCGCCAAATACAGGGATATGCTGATGAGCGACAACTATGAGCTGCAGTTCATCTGTTCCAATTATAAGACGGCGACAGATGAGGTGAATGCCCAGATCGCCAAGATCAATGATATTGTGAAAAAATACAGTGAAGAGTCCATGGTGATCGGAGAGGCGCCGTTGACCAAGGATCTGGCGGATGTGACAGATGTGGATCTTGCCAGTGTTAATTATATTTCCATCGCAGCGATCTTCCTTATCATACTGCTGGTGTTCAAATCCATTTCGCTGCCGGTGATCCTCGTAAGTGTGATCGAGTTTGCTATCTTTGTCAACATGTCTTTTGCATATTACAGTGGTACCAGCCTGCCTTTTGTGGCGAGTATCGTCATCGGGACAATTCAGCTGGGAGCTACCGTGGATTATGCGATCCTGATGACTACCCGCTATCATAAAGAACGGGTGGTAAATCGGAAGACGAAGAAGGAAGCAGTGGCCATCGCCCACAAAACTTCCATTAAGTCCATTATCATAAGCGGTATCAGTTTTTTTGCCTCCACTTTTGGTGTGTGTGTATATTCCAGCATTGACATGATCAGTTCCATAACGACTCTGCTGGCGAGAGGAGCGGTGATCAGTACCTTGGTCGTGATCTGTATTCTGCCAGCCATGCTCACATTGTTTGATAAGGTGATCTGTAAGACCACCTGGGATATGAGAAAAATAAATTATTAAGAAGATAGAAAGGAAGATGTGTTATGAATAGAAATCGTAAATTAAGCCGGGTAGGGAAAACAATCGTATCAGGTCTTGTGGTGACCAGTCTGGTTCTTGGAAATGGTTCCATGATCCAGGCAGAGAAGGTGACCAAAGAAGAATCCGTATATGTCAATGCCGATGCCGATGGAGACGCTGAAAAGATCACGGTGTCGGACTGGTTGAAAAATGCAGGAATTAATGGTACACTAAGAGATAAGTCAGAATTGAAGGAGATCACTAACGTAAAAGGCGATGAGACCTTTGAACAGAGTGGGGACGGTGTGAACTGGAACGCCGGCACAGAAGACATTTATTATCAGGGGACGACAGAAAAGGAGCTGCCGGTAAGTGTGAAGCTGGTTTATGAATTGGATGGCAAAGAGATATCACCGGAGGAACTGCCGGGAAAAAGCGGATCCCTGAAGATCCGGGTGTCCTATACCAACCGGTCCAGAGTGACGAAGACCATAGACGGAAAGAAACAGAAGATGTATACCCCATTCTTTATGGCTACGGGGCTGATCCTGCCCACAGATAAGTTTACCAATGTAGAAGTGGATGGTGGCAAGGTGATCAACGAGGGTTCCAACAATATCGTTGTGGGCTTTGGTGTCCCTGGTATGGCAGAGAGTCTGGATGTAAGCGAAAAGCTTGCAGAGAAGTTCCAGGAGGAATTTACCGTATCGGCGGATGTGACGGATTTTTCCATTGGAAATACCTTTACCTATGCCAGTTCCAGCCTTTTGTCAGACCTTGATCTGGAGGACAGTGATACTTTTGAAGAGCTGGAGGAGAAGCTGGAGACATTGACGGATGCCTCTGAGGAGCTGGTGGATGGGACCGATTCCCTGTTTGATGGCCTCGAAGAGCTGGAAGAGAAATTTGACGCCTTTGCCAAGGGGGAAAAAGACTTAAATAAAGGAATCAATACCCTGGAAAAGAGCGGGAAGAAGCTGG
Organism: Eubacterium sp.; assembly: GCA_022791495.1. Classification (GTDB taxonomy): domain Bacteria; phylum Bacillota; class Clostridia; order Lachnospirales; family Lachnospiraceae; genus Eubacterium_F. The sequence continues at coordinate 16,077 of JAAVZE010000012.1, read as the reverse complement.
AAAAAGGAGTGAAAGAGTACGTGACCGGAGTGGATGATCTGGCTGGGGGAACCACTTCCTATGTGAATGGGGCGAAGCAGATCACCGATGGCAATAAACAGCTGTATCAGGCAGTGAAGGATATGCCTGGCAGTTATAAAGAATTTTCGGAGGGGATCAAACAATATACTACAGCAGTAGATACACTGGGCGAAAAAAAGACCGGGGATGCCCTGAAAACTGGTGCAGCCAGCGTCTCTTCCGGTATTTCTACCCTCCATACCAATCTTTCTGACTTGGAGAGCTCCTATGACAATTATGATCAGCTGGTGAAGGGAATCCAGGCACAGGCGGCACAGTGCAGCGACGAGGTGCAGAAACAGACTCTTCTGGCTTATGCCGAGAAATTAAAAGAACTGTCTGAGGGACAGAAGAACAGCGTGTCAGCGCTGGTAAAGGCTACCGGCGGGGAAAGTGATCTGAAGAAGGGTGCAGACCAGGTATCTGGCGGAGTAAAGAAAATGGTAGAAGGAGCACAGACGATCTCAGGTAAATCGGCCTCTCTGCGGGAGGCAGACGGAAAAATGACCTCCAGTGTCAGTGCACTGACGGCAAATATTGAGAAATTGAAAAATGGTAGTGAAAAGCTGAGCCAGAATGACCGGAAGCTGCTGGCAGGGGCGAAAAAGCTTCTGAAAGCAGGAAAGTCTGTCAGAAAAGGAAGCAGACAGCTGATCTCTGGAGCCGGGGAGCTGAAAAAAGGCAGCGGCAGACTGGATAAAGCAACGGGGCAGGTTTCCGATGGAATTGGCAGACTGGGAGAGGGTTCCCAGGAACTTCTCGACGGTATGAAGAAGTTTAACGAAGAGGGAATTCAGGAGATCAACAGGATCTATGAGGAAGATTTTGAAGGACTGAAAGACCGGCTTCGAGCTTTGCTGGATATCTCTGAGGAATACACGAATTTTACCGGTATCGGTGATGGAATGGATGGTGAGGTGAAATTTATCATTGAGACGGAAGAGATCAGTAACGATAAAGAAGAGTAACAGATGAGGGCAGAAGGAGATGGGTACCGTGGGAAAATTAGACGAAAAGAAAAAACAAAAGCGAGAGGCGCTTCTGAGCGCCGCCTATGACCTGTTCACTTCCCAGGGTATCTTTGATACCTCCATCTCGGATATCGTGAAGAAGGCAGAGATGGCGAAGGGAACATTTTACCTGTATTTTAAGGATAAATTTGATATCCGCACCGCCCTGATCACAGAAAAGGCTGGAAAGCTATTTTCTGTGGTCAGGGAAAAGATGCGGGACAAGAAAGCAGACAGTCTGGAAGAGACGGTGATCCAATTGGTGGATATCATTATCGATGAGCTGGACGCCGACAAGCGGATGCTGGAATTTATATCCAAGAATCTCCGATGGGGCATCTTTCATAAGGTGATCCTGGAGGGAGGAAATGAGGTCTCGGACAGTTTCTATGACTGGTACAACGAATTGATCCAGAGCTCAGGAAGAACCTTTCGCAACCACGAGCTGATGATCTATATGATTGTGGAACTGGTAAATTCGACTTGCTACAATGTGATCCTCTATCAGGAGCCGGTGGGACTGGATGAATTAAAAGAGGAGCTGGCCCTCCTAATCCCAGTTATTATCCGGAATCAAGAAATGGATGCCTGAGCGGGGTTTGTTGACTTTTCCTATCGGATGGATTATACTGTGACATATGATATCTTACGTATGAAGCTGCCTGGCAGGAAGAGGCCGGCGGTGCGTCCGAAAGAAGAAAGGTCAGGTAGAAATAATGGTTTCGACGTTTAATATGATTATAATGCTGGTGTGTGTGGTCGTGGGCATTGCCGCAGCGGCAGTTCCTTATCTTATGATCAGCAAAAGGTCCAGTGCTCTTGAGACAGGACTTCCGGGAGCGATCGGATACGGGGTGCTGGGCTATGTCTGGCAGTATGTATTGTATATGTTTGGCGGGGTGTTTATCGCCAGACTTCCTTTTTTGAGGAGTATGAATGAGACGGCACAGGTGATCGTGCTGAATGTGCTGCTTACGGTTCTTACTACCCTGTGTACAGTGGCAGCTCTGTACTGGGGCATTTACCTCACCAATCAGAAAAAAGTATCCATTTACCGCAGTGCGACGGTGGGAATTGGTTTTGGCCTGGGAAGAATCGGCATGGATCTGATTTATCCCTATTGTTACAGTTTTTATCTCGCTCTTCAGATCAATGGTGGTACCTATCATGGGGATGAGAACCTGAAAAGTTCTATTTTATCTTCTACCTCTGTCAGTATGATCACCGGCACCTACAAATGTGTGCTGATGTTAGTGATCGTGCTTGACATTGCCCTTGTTATGGGGAATTACTATATTTCTGGAAATAAAAAAACGGCATGGATTTATCCTCTTGTTATATACGAAGTTCTTATGCTGATGAATGCCCTGCCGCGGATCCTGTTTGAGAACAGGGGGATTCTGGCAGAAATCGTGGTGATTGTGTTATATACGATTGTGGCGGCAGCAACCGGAGTGGATATTTACCGCTGGTTTAAGACAAAACAGATTGAAGGATTTGAATGGATCTTAAAGGGCAGAGCCGGCAGAAAAACGAAATCAGTGTGACGGCCCGATGGTTCAGATTCTCGCTGACGGGCTGACATAATGGTATCTGGGTTAAGATGTGGAGGAGAAGAGTAAATGGAACGTCTGGAACGGCAGTTTGATTTTTTTCGGGAGATAGACAAAGAAAAATTGATCCAGAGGCAGAACTATCTCGCAAATGGCGAGAGGAAAGAAAACGATGCGGAGCATGCCTGGCACATGGCGGTCATGGCGGTGCTTCTCAGCGAGTATGCCAATGAAAAGATCGATGTTTTAAAAGTGGTAACCATGATCCTGATTCATGATATTGTGGAGATCGATGCGGGGGATACCTATGCCTATGATGAGAAAGGAAAGGTGACCCAGCGGGAACGGGAGTTAAAGGCAGCCCACCGGCTGTTTGGCATACTGCCGGAGGATCAGAGCATAAAGTTTCGTGGTTTATGGGACGAATTTGAGGCGGCAGAGACGCCGGAAGCGAAGTTCGCCCGTACTCTTGACCATATCCAGCCACTGATGCTCAATGCTGCCTCGGAAGGGCGGTCCTGGCTTGAACATGATATTCATCTTTCACAGGTGTTGGCGCGCAATGAAAAGACGGCGGAGGGATCGGAGGAGCTCTGGGATTATGTGCTTCAGAATCTGATACGGCCAAGTGTAGGAAAAGGAAATTTAAAAGAATGAATCTGAGACTTGATAAATATCTGGCAGATTTCACGGAGCTGACCCGCTCCCAGGCAAAAAAGGAGATCCGGGAGGGGCGGGTACAGGTAAATGGTGAGCCGGCAAAGACAGGGAATGACAAGGTGGCATTCTCTGATTCTATTTTATGGGATGGAAGGGAGATCCGGGGGCAGCAGTACCAGTATATTATGCTGAATAAACCGGCGGGGATCATCTCATCAACAGCGGATGACAGGGATGAGACTGTTGTAGAATACATAAAAAAGCATTCTCCGGTAGGGATGGATTCTGTTCCAGAGCATGATCGGAAATCCGTTTTTCTTGCAAAGGATCTGTTTCCCGTGGGGCGTCTGGATAAGGATACGGAGGGACTTTTAATCCTGACTAACGACGGAGAACTGGCCCATCGGCTTCTATCCCCGCGGCATCATGTGGCTAAAAAATATTTTGTCCGGTTGGATAAGGATTTAAATACTACAGATGTAGACAAAATGAGAGAAGGACTGGATATTGGAGAAAAGAGACTTACCAGTCCGGCAGCTTTAGAGATATTAGCTCCCAGGGAGGCACTTCTGACCATAACCGAAGGAAAATTTCATCAGGTCAAAAGGATGTTTGCAAAGCTGGGGAAGAACGTGATCTATCTGAAGCGGACAGAGATGGGGACGCTGACGCTGGATGAGAGTCTGGCTGTGGGAGAGTGGAGGGTTCTCACAGAAGAGGAGATCCAGAATTTAATAAATATTATGTGAAAATGGTGATTAGGATGGCTAAGAAAAAATATTATGGGGTAAAAGTGGGAAAGACGCCGGGGGTCTATCTGACCTGGGAGGAATGTAAAGGCCAGGTAGATGGTTTTTCCGGTGCTGTGTATAAAAGTTTTCCCACGCTGTCTGAGGCAGAGGAATTTGCTGGAGTACATAGAGTGAATGGGGCTCCGGAGTCAAGAGAGCCGGGATTTCCAGAGTGGGGGGCATCAGAGACTGAGCCGCAGCCTGGAGGTAAAAAAGAGCCGGAATTTCCAACCAGTGGGGCAACTGCTTATGTGGATGGAAGTTATAATGCAGCAACGGGTGAATACAGCTGTGGGGTGGTATTTTTGTACGAGGGCAAAGAGATACATATCGCCCAGAAGGGGGAGAGTACGGAACTTGCATCTATGAGGAATGTGGCAGGAGAGATTCTGGGGGCGGAACTGGCGATGCGTAAGGCCGTGGAGATGGGGATCCCCAGCCTGAACATTTATCACGATTATCAGGGAATTGCTTCCTGGTGTCTGGGGGAGTGGAAGACCAATAAAGAGGGAACCAGGGCGTACAAGAGATATTTTGATTCCATCAGCCAGGATCTGAAGATCCGGTTTGTGAAAGTGAAGGGGCATTCCGGTGATAAGTACAACGATATAGCAGATGAATTGGCTAAAAGTGTGATCTTTGGATAGGAAAGTTCTCGATTTGCGGAGAAGGTGCGCGGTTTTCAGCCGCACCTTTTTTACATTTCCTTTACATTATCTTGACAGATAATTCAAGATTTTCTGCTATAATGAAGTCAAAGGATGTGATATATTGAATAATATTTTAAGTCGTTTAAATACAAAAAAAGATGGTGAAGTGGAGTTTATCGATGTAGTTAGCGAAGGCGAAGTAGAGATGCTTCTTCCTCAGATGGCGGACGATCTGGATATGGAAAAGCAGTACCGGCAGATTATGTTTTTTTATGAGGCGGGGATTCAGCAGGTGACGGCAAAACTGGAGATCCTGAACAAAGAATTTCAGTACTGCAATGACCGGAACCCCATTGAAAATATTAAGAGCCGGGTTAAAACTTCTGACAGTATCATCGGAAAGATGAAGAAAAAGAGGCTGCCTCTTACCATCAGCTGCATGATGAGAAATATTTATGACGTGGCAGGTGTCCGGGTGGTGTGTCCTTTTATCTCCGATGTGTATCATGTGGCCAGGATGTTGATGAATCAGAAGGATGTGGAAGTGATCCGTGTGAAAGATTACATAGAGACGCCAAAGGATAATGGATACCGCAGCCTGCATCTGATCCTGATGGTAGATGTGTTCTTTTCCGACCAGATGCGCAAGGTTCCCATTGAAATCCAGCTGAGAACCATTGCGATGAATTTCTGGGCCAGTACGGAACATCAGCTGCGTTACAAAAAAGAGAAAGAGTTTACCCAGGAGATGCACAAGCAGCTCAAACGGTGTGCAGATCTGATGGCGCGGGCGGACCGGAAGATGCAGAGGCTGGCGGAGAATCTGAGTGTGGATTAGCCTAGTGGCGCGAAGTTGAACCCTGCTTCGTTCTGCGCTGGCAGCAAAACTGCCAGGCTGGAAATAGTACGGGGGCGTTTTACAGTATGTGGGCAGGATTACCTGCCCGCATACTATTTAGACGATAGTCTTATAGATCTTCTGTTTTATATACAACATAACCTTCATAATAGTAGCTGTGGTCAATGCCCAACTCTTAAGCTGTTCCTACAGCCGGTTTTTGGCTTCCCTGCAGAACTGGATCTGGGAGCAGACCGGCGCTTTGCCCCGGCGTTCTACTTTTTTATAGATGCCCCCGTAGATATCTACTGGGCTTCCCTTTTCCTTATCAATCACGTCATCCGGCTGGAGAAGATGGGCTTTCTGATTGTCAGCAAGCTGGAGGTCCAGGACATGCACGATTTGTTCTTTGAGCTTTTCATCCTCCACTGGAAACAGGATCTCTACCCGTTTGTCAAGGTTTCTTGGCATCCAGTCTGCACTTCCCATGTAGATCTCAGGTTCTCCGTCATTTTCAAAATAATAAATTCGAGAGTGCTCCAGGAAGGTGCCCACGATAGAACGGACACGAATTGTCTCACTCATGCCTTTGATGCCCTGTTTGAGACAGCAGATTCCCCGGACGATCAGGTCGATTTCCACGCCGGCAGCTGAGGCGTCATAGAGCGCTTTGATGATTCCCGCATCGCACAGGGAATTCATTTTGGCTGTGATCTTTGCCGGTCTGCCTTTCAGAGCATTGTCGCGTTCCCTCTCAATCAGCGCCACAAATTTGTTGCGCAGCCAGATCGGTGCCAGGGAGAGCTTATTCCACGCCAGTGGTTCCGAATAGCCGGAAAGCATATTGAATACGGCGGTGGCATCCTCACCGTAAGGGCGTTTACAGGTAAAGATTCCCATATCCGTATACAGTTTTGCCGTAGAATCGTTATAGTTTCCGGTGCCGAGATGGACGTAGCGGCGGATGCCGTCCTCTTCCCTACGGACTACCAGGGTGATCTTACTGTGGGTTTTGAGTCCCACCAGACCATAAATAACATGGCATCCTGCTTTTTCTAGTTTTCTTGCCCAGACGATATTATTTTCTTCGTCAAAACGCGCTTTCAGTTCCACCAGCACTGTGACCTGTTTGCCGTTTTCGGCGGCCTGGGCCAGGGAGGCGATGATCGGTGAGTTGCTGCTGACGCGGTACAGGGTCTGTTTGATGGCGAGGACGTCCGGATCCTTGGCGGCGAGGCGGACAAAATTCACCACGGGGTTGAAGGTCTCATAGGGGTGGTGAAGGAGGATGTCTCTCTCCCGGATCTGTTCAAAGAGATCCCGTTCCATATCGAGATTTTTCGGGGGCTGGGGGATGTAACGGGGTTCTTTGAGATGGTCAAAGCCCTCCATCCCGTACACCTTCATGAGAAAGGTCAGATCCAGAGGCCCATGGATCTTGAAAATATCTTCCTCCTGGATCATCAGTTCTTTTTTTAGAATTTTTAGAAGTCTCTTGTCGATGCCCCGCTCTACTTCCAGCCGGATCGCCTCTCCCCACTGACGTTTTTTCAGCTGCCTTTCAATTTCAATCAGAAGATCAGCCGCCTCGTCCTCGTCAATGGTCAGGTCGGCGTTTCTCATGACCCGGTAAGGGGTGGCAGCCAGGACCTTATAATTAAGAAATAGCTTCTGTATATTTTTTTCAATCACCTGCTCCAGCAGAAGGATCGCGGTTTCCCCTTCCTTTTCCGAGGGCACGGTTACGATCCGGGGGAGTACAGAGGGAACCTGTACTGTGGCGAAATCAAAAGTGTCTTTTTGTTTTTTGTCCATCAGAAGCGCCGCGATGTTCAGGGATTTGTTGCGGATCAGCGGAAATGGACGGGAAGAATCCACTGCCATCGGGGTAAGCACCGGATATACTTCTTTGAGAAAATAGTTATCCACATAGGCAGCCTGTTCCTTTGTCAGGTTCTCATACTGGGTGATGATCTTCAGTCCCTGGCGTTTCAGGGAAGGAAGAAAGGAACGGTTATATATGTTGTACTGGGACTCTACCAGCTCGTGGGTTCCCTGGGAGATCGTTTCGAGCTGCTCCTTTGGGGTGAGACCGGCGATATCCTTTTTGGTGTATCTGGCGTGAACCATATCCTTTAATGAGGCGACGCGGATCATAAAAAATTCATCCAGATTGGAAGCTGTGATACTTAAAAATTTGAGGCGTTCCATCAGCGGGATGGATTTGTCCTTTGCCTCTGAGAGAACACGGTAATTAAATCCGAGCCAGCTCAGTTCTCTATTGTAAAATTTGCTCATGATCTATCCCTCTTTTCTTTTATTTTTCTTTTTCAGCACCGGACGAATTCCGAATGCTTCTTCAAACACATCGGCTTTCCGGTGAAACAGTCCTTTCTCTAATGTAATATCTGCCATAGTGTAGGCGACGATGTGCAGGGAACTATCCTGGAGTGTTACCCCTACCTGGCGGATCTTCTGGGAATTGCTCTTATCCAGGACATTTGCCAGTTTGAGAATGGCGCACAATTTTACGATGGTGATGTATTCTTCCCGGGAGATGTCATCTCCGATCTCTTCAAAAGGAGGAAAATATTCGCTGTTGTAGCGCACGATATTTGCTACGATCACACGCTCTTTGTGGGAAATACCGATGATCTCGGTACTCATGATGATCTTGTAAGAATTTTCCCTGGTCTGTTCCATATTGACATATGCGCCACAGCTGTGGAGTATGACACCAATCTGTAGCAGCAGGCGTTCCCGTTTGCCCAGGCCGTGGAGTTTACGGATACTGTCAAATATTTCCAATGCTAGATAGGTGACATTTTCTATATGCTTCATGTCCGTGTGATAGCGCAGGGCAATGTTTTTCGATGTGGTAAGGATGTCCCTGGTAAAGTCGTGGCCGGAATTGATCCGTTCCTTACGCTCGGCATATTCTGCCACCATGCTGTCACAGAGGTTGATGGCTGACATGTAAATATCTTCACATTTGGTAAGGGCAGCGATCTTTTTCAAAAGAAGGATCGTGGGCGCCATCGCTTCATTTCCCTCGATACCCGGCAAAAAAGCAGAATTTATGCTGGCTAATTCTTTTTGCGACATAAGCCCTGTAAAGTCTGCATATCTTTCCTTAAGCAGCTGTTTGATCTCTGGAATCTGATCCCCTACTGAGATAATATGGGGAATCTTCTGGTTATCCAGATACATCCGGCAGAATTCTGTCAGATCCTTGTTCATGTATTCGGAAATCAATTCATTAAAGCTGAAGATCTCCGGTTCCATGGTGTGAAGGAGCTCCCGGATCCGGGAAGAACCAAGTTTCAGGTTCTGGGTGAATTCCAGGGTTCCCAGGTGGAACAGGGACAGCTGTATACTGCCCGCCTGGGTATCCACGATCAGAGCACCTTTGTCGATCAGTTCTGAGAAGTTATTTTCTTTCAGAAAGATAGCTTTAAAATATAGAAAACGCTCTTCGCTGTTGCTCAGGATCTTTACTTTAACATCTGCCTGCAGTTTGATCTGGTCTAAGAGAACCAGCTTATTGGACGCTTCCCGCAGAGAGTCGGTACCATAGGCATGGTAGGTGGATACCTGGTATTCCTGCATAATTTTTTTGTAATCTCTTAGTACCCGGCAGATCTCTGACATGGTCCGGTAGGAAACCTGGCCATGGGAGAATATCTCGGAGCCTAAGGACATTTTGTGCCTCAGATGAGTGAGTTCGCGGATGCCATGGGCTTTTGACACCTCATAAATCTTCATGGCAAGTTCTCCGGAACCTACATCGATGGCTGCGTAGGTATTTATCGCCATATTTTCTTCTCTCCGTTCCTTTTATATAGTAATTCTATTATACGATTTTTTTGTAAAAAACACCAGTATAAACCTAGAAAAAAGTACAATTTTTTGTGGACTCTGTGGAATCAGAATACTTGCAAAGATTTGGATCTTATACTACAATAGACAGGTAAGACCGCAGAAAATGAAGCAGTTGTCTGCGGTGGATTGGAGAACATAAGATTGAAAACTAGTGATTTTTATTTTGAACTGCCAGAAGAGCAGATTGCACAGGATCCGCTGTCAGACCGCAGCTCTTCCCGGCTGATGGTCCTTCATCGGAAGACCGGGACCATCGAGCATCGGAAATTTACGGATATTGTGGAATATCTGAGACCGGGAGACTGCCTGGTGAGAAATAATACGAAGGTGATACCGGCCAGGTTGTACGGAACCAGAGAGGACACCGGGGCGGTTATAGAATTTTTATTGTTAAAGCGTCATGAGGATGATGTGTGGGAGACCCTGGTAAAGCCAGGGAAAAAGGCGAGGACCGGAGTGAAGGTGGTCTTCGGGGAGGGAGAACTGCGGGGAGAGATCATCGGAGTACAGGAAGACGGCAACCGTCGCATCCGCTTTTTTTATGAGGGGATTTTTGAAGAAATATTGGACCACCTTGGACAAATGCCCCTGCCTCCGTACATTACCCATAAGCTGGAGGATAAGAACCGTTATCAGACCGTATATGCCAGATATGACGGCTCTGCGGCGGCGCCTACGGCGGGACTGCATTTTACCGAAGAGCTGTTCCAGAAACTGGAAGAAAAGGGCGTGGCGGTGGCAAACGTTACCCTCCATGTGGGACTGGGTACTTTCCGGCCGGTAAAAGTGGAGGATGTGACGGAACATCATATGCATTCGGAGCATTATTTTATTGAACCGGCGGAGGCGGAGAAGATCAACCGGGCGAAAAAAGCTGGAGGACGTATCATCTGTGTGGGGACTACCAGCTGCCGGACTATCGAGTCCGCGGCGGATGGGGACGGAGTTCTGCGGGCAGCAGAAGAGAATACGGAGATCTTTATTTATCCCGGTTACCGCTTTCGGATCATGGATGAACTAATCACAAATTTTCATCTGCCGGAATCTACACTTTTGATGCTGGTTTCAGCGCTGGCGGGAAAAGAGTTTGTACTCCATGCCTACGAAGAGGCTGTCAGAGAGGGCTACCGTTTTTTTAGCTTTGGAGATGCTATGTATATAACAGAGTAAATGGAAAGGAGAGTCAGGAAGTGAGGGAAAAGAAACTGCTGTTTGTGTACAATCCGTGTGCCGGGAAGGGAACGATGAAAAATAAGCTTTCGGATGTGATCGAGACCTTTATGAAGGCAGAGTACGAGGTGACGGTCTACGCCACCCAGCGGGAAACTGAGGCGACGGAGATCGTCGTGGAATCGGGAAAGAATTATGACCGGGTGATCTGTTCCGGCGGGGATGGAACCCTTCATGAGGTGACCCAGGGATTGATGCAGATATCCCCGGAGGAGAGGCCGGTGTGTGGATATATACCCACAGGGACAGTGAATGATTTTGCAAAGGGGCTGAAGCTGCCCATGCGGATTAAACTGGCAGCCAGGGTAGCAGCCAGGGACAAAGTGAAACCGGTGGATATCGGACTGATGAATGGGCGGTGCTTTACTTATGTAGCGGCATTTGGGGCATTTACATCGGTGTCTTATGAGACGCCCCAGGCATTTAAGAACCTGCTTGGAAAGACAGCTTATATTCTGCAGGGCATGGCCCAGCTTGGAAATATCAAGGCATACCATGCAGTGATCCAGGCGGATCAGGAGAGGGTTGAAGACGATTTCATCTTTGGCATGGTGAGTAATGCCAGGAGTATTGGCGGCTTTTCTTTCTTTAAAAAAGGAATGGTGTCCCTGAATGACGGAATGTTTGAGGGGGTATTTATCAGAAAACCTAAAAATCCGCTGGAATTTCAGGCAGTTCTGAATTCTTTTGTGACGTTGAAACCCAATGAGCAGATCCTGGGCTTTCACGGAAAGGATTTTTCAATTTTATCGGAAGAGGAGATTCCATTTACACTGGATGGGGAGAATGGAGGAAGTTATCAGAAAACGGAGATCCAGTGCTGCCACAATGCCATTGATTATGTGTGGGGATGAAATGACTTATCTTTGCCAATATTTGGTCAAAAAACTGTCAAAATCATTTTTTATAATGTGTTTTGTAAATCAGAAATATTCAGACAGGGAGGAACAATCATGATAAGAAGACATTTAAAGAAAGCATGTATCGGTGTCTGCGGCATGCTGATGGTACAGATGATCGCAGTGACACCTGTGAATGCGGAGGTACTGCCGTCACCGACACCTGCGCAGGTAGAAACAGATGCGGTGGTGATTCCGGAAGGAACTACATTTAAGACGGCGATCCCGGATGATAATTTTCGTAAATTTATTAACGAAACTTATTTTGAAAAAAATGCGAAGGATGATGATAAGTTTACTGCTGAGATGGTAGAAAAGCTGCAGGATATCACAGGAGTGCTTGATATCAGCGGAAAGAAGATCGTAAATCTTAAAGGTATTGAGTATTTTACCGGCATTACAGAACTGAATGCTTCCTATAACAATCTTCAGCTTGTGGACATTTCCCAGCTCACAAAGCTGGAAAAGATCAATGTATCTTACAATGACCTGACTCAGTTTACCTATGGCAAAGAAAATGCATTGAAAGAGATCAACTGCCGTAACAACAATCTTGCTATTTTGAGTCTCTCTGGCATGATCAGCTTAGAGACTCTGGACTGCAGCAACAACAAGCTGACGATGCTGAATGTGGCAGGTCTTTATCAGCTGGTTTCACTGGACTGCAGCAACAATGATCTGACCAGCCTGGGACTGGATGGTCTGGTGGCACTGGAACGTCTGTATTGCGATGGCAATGCCCTTTTGACTCTCAATGTATCCAGCCTGAAAAATCTTAAGGTTCTGGAAAACCGCAGAAGTGAGATCACATTGAAGGTTCAGGCAGTAGGGGAAGACTGTGGTGTAGTTCTTCCGACAGGGGCAGAGGCTCCGGCGAACATTTCTAACGGCGGCGCTTATAATGCGACAAGCAGAGCTATCCTGTGGGATAAGATCACAGGAGTACCTGCATCCTTTACCTACACTTATGTAATTCCAGGCACTCTTCAGAGTGTAACCGTAACAGTTAACGTGGACAAAACAGATTTTGTGGATAAATCTGTGACGCTGGGTAAGGTTGACACACTTACGGTGGCTAGCTCTGGCTACAATAAAGTGAAGCTGACCTGGAGTGGTGTGGATGGTGCGACTGGTTACCGCATTTATCGTTCCACATCCAAGACCAGTGGATTTACAAAGATCAAATCCATCACAACCAATTCAAAAGTTACCTATACAAACTCGGGAATTTCATGCGGCACCCAGTATTATTACAAGGTGCGTGCGTATCGTCTGATCGATGGCAATTATTACTTTGGAGAATATTCCAGCGTGGTTGGCGGCAAACCGGTTCCGGCAAAGCCGGGCTCTGTGTCTGTGGCAAAATATAACCGCACCAAAGTAAAACTGTCCTGGAATAAGGTTTCAGGTGCAAGCGGATACCGCATTTACCGCTCCAAATCCAAGACCAGCGGATTTTCCAAAATCAAGACTGTCACCTCTGGCTCTAAGCTGACTTATGTAGGTAAAGCGACACGTAATGTAAAATATTATTACAAGATTCGTGCTTACAAGACGGTGAATGGCAAGAAAGTCTGGGGAACCTATTCAGCAGTGAAAGCTAAAACTCTGAAATAAGGGAAATCGCTGCACTAGTGATACAGTACATCAGGCGGTGCTATTTAGCTGGTGTGCCAGAACAAAAATGATATCTTACGTGATTGCAGGGGCGTAAGAGATAGAAAAACGTGGAACATGTCATGAGAACAACAGCGGCCGGCTTTGCCTGGCCGCTGTTGTTTGTCCTTAGCTCGACGGCGCAGAACGAAATGTGGCAATGTGAAATGATTCCGGGGACCATCATTTATTATCAGGAGGAAGAAATATGCTGACAGAAACTTTTGACAATCAATCACATGCGATCATCAATCCGTGCTGCAAAGAGAATGCTCCCAGGGTGGATGCGTGCATTTTGACATTTTCCTATAAGATTGAGGAATTTGTCCTGGCAAATTATGAACATGAGCAGATTGCATCCTTTTGGTCTGCTACAGGCAGTACGCCGATCTATGGAATAAGGTATAAAGGAAAAAAATTGCTTTTTTTAAAACTTATGTGGGGGTGCCTGCATGTGTAGGCACAATTGAAGATACACTTTCAGAATTACAAACAGATAAGTATACTGTGTTTGGTGGCGCCGGATGTTTAAATAAGGAAATCGCACATGGGAAAGTTATGATTCCCACAGAAGCTTACCGCGATGAGGGCACTTCTTATCACTATGCACCTGCTTCGGATTATATTATTGTGAGAAATGCAGGGATTGTTGCAGGTTTCATGGAGGAAAATGGTATCCCTTATGTAAAGGGAAAAACATGGACTACCGATGCCATATACAGGGAGACACTTAATAATTTTGAAAAACGCAAAGCAGATGGTTGTATTTCAGTGGAAATGGAATGTGCCGCCTTACAGGAAATGTGTGATTTTAAAGGATTAAACCTTTATTCTTTTTTCACCAGCGGTGATTTACTTGACGCGCCGGAATGGGGTTCCAGACGAAAAGAGGGAGAAACGAAAAATACACAGCACGATGCAGGGCATTTTGATATTGCATTGGAACTGGCACGATATGTCGTGGAATAATATATTTATGGATAAGCTCTGGAGATGGTGGTGCTTGCCAAATTTCTGATTTCTTGGTATACTAGTACAACGGATATTGAGTTGTTTTATATGAACTACACTTTTTAAAGTTCTATAAAATCTGGGAATAAGCAATTTTAGCAGAAAAACAGAGTGTAGTAGATTGAAAAATATAGAATGTTTTATCTGGCTGGCACTTGGTCCGGCTGGTACAACGAGAAGGAGGAGACAGCATTGGAAAAGGAACTTGTCATCGTATTAGATTTTGGTGGACAGTATAATCAGCTGATCGCCAGACGTGTCAGGGAATGCAACGTGTACTGTGAAGTGCATCCTCATACGCTTAGCCTGGAGAAAATCAGGGAAATGAATCCCAAAGGAATCATTTTTACCGGGGGACCGAACAGTGCATATGGGGAGGATTCACCGAGTTATGATAAGGAGATTTTTGAACTTGGCATTCCAATTCTTGGCATCTGCTATGGTTCTCAGCTGATGGCTCATCTGCTTGGTGGGCAGGTGGAGACCGCCCCAGTCAGTGAGTATGGCAAGACCGAGGTAAAGGTGGACAAGTCCTCCCTGCTCTTTGGTGATATCAGCGAAAGCACGATCTGCTGGATGAGTCATACGGACTATATTGCAAAGGCTCCGGCGGGTTTTACTGTCAGCGCTACTACGCCGGTCTGTCCGGTGGCAGCAATGGAGCTGCCGGAGAAGAACCTCTATGCAACCCAGTTCCATCCAGAGGTTATGCACACTCAGGAAGGGATGAAAATGCTATCCAATTTTGTGTATAAGGTATGTAACTGCAGTGGCGACTGGAAAATGTCTTCTTTTGTGGAGGATACGATAAAGTCAGTGCGGGAAAAAGTTGGCAGCGGAAAAGTGCTTTGTGCCCTTTCCGGCGGTGTAGATTCTTCTGTGGCAGCTGTACTTTTATCAAAGGCTATCGGAAAACAGCTGACCTGTGTCTTTGTGGACCAGGGACTTCTGCGAAAAAACGAGGGAGATGAAGTCGAGGCGGTATTTGGTCCGGATGGTCCCTATGACTTGAATTTTATCCGGGTAAATTGTCAGCAGCGTTTTTATGAAAAACTTGCCGGCATCACTGAGCCGGAGAAAAAACGTAAGATCATTGGGGAAGAATTTATCCGTGTATTTGAAGAAGAGGCAAAGAAGATAGGCGCCGTGGATTTCCTTGTACAGGGAACCATCTACCCGGACGTGATCGAGTCCGGTCTGGGCAAATCAGCAGTAATCAAGTCTCATCACAACGTAGGCGGTCTTCCCGACTGTGTGGATTTTAAGGAGATTATCGAACCTCTTCGTCTTCTTTTTAAGGATGAGGTGCGAAATGCCGGCAGAGAACTTGGCATTCCGGAATATCTTGTCAGCCGTCAGCCATTCCCTGGTCCAGGTCTGGGAATCCGTATCGTCGGTGAAGTTACCGAAGAGAAAGTGCGTATTGTCCAGGATGCCGATGCGATCTACCGCGAGGAAATCGCAAATGCTGGTATCGAAGGACTTGGACAGTATTTTGCGGCTCTTACCAATATGCGTTCGGTGGGAGTGATGGGGGATGAGAGAACCTATGATTATGCGGTGGCGCTCCGTGCCGTAAATACCACGGATTTTATGACAGCAGAGTGCTCAGAGATTCCCTTTGAGGTGCTGCAGAAGGTGATGAACCGGATCATCAATGAGGTCAAGGGGGTTAACCGGGTAATGTATGACCTGACTAGTAAACCGCCGGGGACGATAGAGTTCGAATAGTCGGAGCTAAGCCGCAAAGCCCGTAAACACTAGGGTTTGGCGGCTTTTTCTCTTTCTCATTGCATTACGATTGCATTTTTCTATTCAACCTCTCTGTGATAGATTG